>JAGWYI010000191.1 GCA_018969455.1 Bacteroidota bacterium
TCACTGCATGCCCACGATCCGTGCCGTCCCAACCCAGCTCGGGTATATTAGGGCTAATGTCTTGATTTTCAAACAACAAGGAGCCCCATCGATCGTAAATGCGCAAATATTGCACCCGAACCACCTGGTTGCCTCCATAAACTGTAAAATAATTATTGGGTGATTGGGCCTCAGGATCTACCGCATTGGGAAGAAATACCCGTTTCCTGCGGTCAACCGAAACCAAAATCCGATCACTCGCCTTGCACCCCATGGTATCTTGTATCCTGATTTCATACTGGATGCTTCGCTCCGGCTTGACATAGGTTTCCAATGATTTGGGATCTGATAGTTCCGTGAGCGGACTCCAGCTTATCAAATTGAGCATACTTCCGCCGCTCACGCTGGCTTGTAACAACAAACTATCCCCATACTGTATGGTTTGGTCTGGCCCTAAATCGACCAAAAGGGGGACAATTTCATCCACTGTATCCACCTGCGTGATAAAACAACCATTGGAGTCTTCCAAACGAACAACTGCCAATCCCGGGTCTGCCAGGGCAAAAACAGCGGGTGTAGCCCCAATTGGATTGAGCGGCATCCCGTCCAGCCCGATTTTGTAACTGCCCGCGCCTCCTGAAACCTGTTGTAAGGTGAGGATGCCCTGATCCCGGTCCGCACAATTGGGCTGCTGAATCGAAAATGCAAATTGCAAAGTATCAGGCTCCTCCAGCAAAAAAACATCGGTAAAGGTGCAGCCAACCTGGTCTGAAAGCGTTACCTGATATGACCCGGCAGTCAAATTATCCAAACTTAACCCCGTGCTCCCATTGTCCCACATCGCAGAAAAGGGTGCAATCCCCTGTGTTTTGGATAAATGGATAAATCCATCCTGAGCGCCAGCGCACCGAACACCAAATGCCCCGTATCGACTGATTTCTGCCTGTGCTTTTACCACGTCGACTGAAACCAGTATCGTATCCTGAATTTTTTGAAGACAGGTGTTGCCATAGGCCGAATAACTTTCAATCCAATAATTGCTTGTTCCAGCAGGCAATACGCCAATATTTGCACCGTTTTTTACCTTTTTTACACCAAACGGCAACAATCCATCGGTAATTACCACATCGAATGAATCTGCCCCACTGAAAAATAATTGAAGGGTTGCGCTGTCACCCGGACATATGGTAGCGTCTCCTGCCAGGGTAGCACTGGTTTCAGGCAACAATCCTACATGATAAACCCCGGAAACTGTTCCCGGGCAATGGGCGTCTTCAACCCAAAGCAAGGTGAAATTCTGCATTTCCTGCACATTGTTGGTGCTGATGTTGAAGTTTTTATTGGGGGCAACAATCATTGCCTGCGGAACATTGTTAATGGCATATACAAATTTGAACGGAGGCGTTCCAGTAAAATGGATTTTAAAACTCAATCCATTTCCCCGGCAAATGGAAGTGTCCCCATCAATTTCAGCCATAGGTTGTGTAAAAAATTGAACCCTGGTTTTGGGTGAAATCGAAAGACAGGGATCGGTCCACAACAGGTTTCCATTGTTGCCGGTTCCCGCTACCGCGACTACATAATAAATTTCCCCCGCTTGCATACCAGATACCAGATTGAAATCGGGCGAATCGCTTATTTGAAGGATGCTTGCAGGCAGTTGGGCAGTGTCTTTACACAAAACAAAGCGTAAAATGTCATCGGGGTCCAATTTGGCATTTTGCTTGAATAAAACACTGAAGGTGCTATCTGGCAAGCAAAGGCTGATCGCATCGTTGTTCAAAGTACCCGAGAAGGTCGGGCATACGCAATCAGATTTTCCTGAAATGCTCGTACTGCAGCCATTTACATTGGTTACCGTTACCTGATAAGGCTGGTCTTTGGGCATGGAAGTCGATAAAAAACTGGTATCACTCAATACACCGGTTAAGCCTGTTACAGCGTACACTGCGTTTGGGTCGGGTCCATTTCCAATGTTAAAAGCCAGGGTGTAAGTTGCCGTGTTGAAATCACAATCAACTGCCAGATCTAATATTTCAGGTTGTGCCGATAATTTTATGTTTGCAGTACCTTGAACCGCTCCCTGGCAACCATTGGCTCCAAATACATTTACCAGCGAATAACTCCCGGCCACAGCAGGAACCAAATCCAGCAAATAAGGGTTAAGGGTAATTCCGCTGAGGTTTTTGAAACTGCCATTGTCATTATAGGTCAATTTATACGGACCTTTCCCTTTAAAATCAATGCGCAATTGAGTCGAGGCCCCCTTGCATACAACGGTGTCTCCGCTGAGCGTTGCACTTACAGGTGGCAGCCAGGTGACATAAGGCCCCGAGGCAATAGACAGGCAAGGATCACTGAAATTGATCATATTCCCGATAAGTTCTCCGGCAATGCCCACAACCAAATAGGTAGAATCGGGGAACATGGTGAGCGGATCAAATGCAAAACTGGGACTGGTGTTGCTTGCTACTATGTTAAATGCTTTATTTACAAGAGCATAAACCAAGGTGTCGCCAGGTTCTAGCACTACGCCATTTGCTGGTGGAATACTCACGGGCTGCCCGTAACACAGGTTTTGAGGCGCCTGGGTGAGTACACCCGCCTGGGTATTACATGTGCAAATCGGGGTTCCGCTCTCTGCATCCTGGCCGCAAGCACCCGAATCGCTTAGCGTTATATTGTACGGAAGCCCCACCAATACGGGTACGCTCGTAAATTTGTTTCCGTTAAATGTACCACTGATCCCGTTTACCGTAAACGGCTCAGTACCCAAACAATCAAAAGTCAGGGTATATGTGCCTGTTACAAAATTACACAAATACATTAAATTTTGAATAGAGGGCTTGTCAAACACAGTCAATTGGGCCGAATCGGATAGCAAACTCGCGCAATTTAAATCGTTCACCTGGTTAAGTACGACAAGTGTATTCATTAAACCGGGATCGTCTATTTGGTAGCCAGGCCCCGCAAGATTATTTTGGGTTTGTGAAACGCCATTCAGAGCATATTGTAGGGTAAATGGCGGGGCGCCGGTAAAATTTACGGTAAAACTCACTGGGTTACCCTTGCAGGTAGTTGTATCCTGACTCAAAATGGCACTTGGCAAAGGGTAAAATTCGAGTGCAACCCCTTGTCCTACCGAAAGGCAAGGATCATTCAGGTTAATTTTGCCTAAGCCATTGGGGTTTCCGGCAATGGGACTTACATAATACGTAACTCCGGTTTGCAAATTGGGCCCCAACACAAATTCAGGGATCTGACTCCAAGCCAGGATGTTTCCAAGGGGTATTCCTGGCGTAGTGTGTAGAATGAATCGCAGGGAATCATTGCCATCACTTACAAAATCAAGTTGATGCTTAATTTTTGCCGTATCATTTGCACAAACGAATATCGGGCTCAAATTTACGGTTCCTGCCATGGTTTTACAGGAACAATCTACGGTTCCATTCAGGTTGACGGTATTGCAATTGTTTACATCATGGAAGGAAAAATTATACCCATTTGCCTGATCAATAGGGGCACTGGTAAAATGGCTCCCGTTAAAAGTGCCGGTTCCACTGACAAGGGTGAGGGGCAATTGCGCATTCAAAACATCAAATTCAACCGTATAGGTATGCGCAATCAAATTACAATTATAGGTTATATTGGCATATGTAGGGGTATAATGAATGGTAATGCTTGCAATGCCGCTTACTACACCAGTACACCCCGGCGAACTCACCCCACTTAACATATAAGTGCTGGAATTGCTGAGGTTGACCGGAATGAGCAGGGGATCGTCAAAGGTGTTTATGGGGGCTTGCAGAATCCCATCTTTGGTGTAAGTAAGGGTAAATGGACCAGTTCCGGTAAAATCTACCATCAAATTGGTTTTGGCAGAATCACAAAATACCGCCGAACCCGACAGATTGGCGGTTGGCGGGGTGAATACCAATACGGCCACCTGACCCGAAACCGAGCCTGGACCAGCCGCATTGCTTACACTAACCAAGGTATAAAAGGTTCCGTTGGGCGGATTTACATGTAAAATATACGGATTCGCAGCCGTTGTTATGGGCGCTTGCGGCTGCGGAACGCCATTGACTATGATGGCATATACAAATGTGTAAGGGCCGCTGCCGGTAAATGTGAAAATTAAATCGGCGCCGCTTCCCCCCTGACAGATTTCTCCGCCTCCGCTTAAGGTTGCCGTTAGAGAATCCAGATTTGGTTTGAAAGGATCCAAATGGTCAGAATGAACCTGCTTGGAATGATCAGAGAATGAGATTGTTTGACCAAAGGAGGCACTGTGGGCAGGAACAACCGAAGCGCAAATGAAGAACAGGAAAAAGAATAATCCTGAATCAGTTTTTCGAATGGTGTTAAACATGCGTAGAGATTATGTGTCGTTTTCCGCTTCGATTAAAAAATCGGGATGAAGCACGGGATTTGAATTCGTCGTGCTAAGGTATGGGAATTTACCTTGCAAGTATCCTACTTTTGTTCCGTACTTTTAAGTATTACCATGATCAAAGACTTGCAGGATAAAATCTCAAAAGCCGGAGCGACGCTGGTTACGGTTTCAAAAACGCACCCTCCCGAAAAAATATTGGCTGTATACAGGCAAAATTGCCGCGATTTTGGCGAAAACAAGGTGCAGGAAATGGTCGACAAGCATCAGGCGCTTCCCAAAGACATTCGTTGGCACCTAATTGGCCATCTGCAAACCAATAAGGTTAAATACATTGCCCCTTTTGTCCACCTCATTCATTCGGTTGATAGCCTGCGCTTGCTACAAGAAATTGAAAAACAGGCGGTTAAAGCACAACGTGTCATTTCTTGTCTTTTGCAGTTTCATATTGCACAGGAAGAATCCAAATCCGGTTTGACCTTAGCCGAAGCTTGTTCCTTGCTGGAGGATGCATCTTTCAAAACACTCAAACACGTGCAAATATGCGGCGTAATGGGGATGGCCACATTTACCGAAGACCAACAACAGATACGACAGGAGTTCCGAAATTTAAAAAACACTTTCGAATACTTAAAGTCGAACTACTTTCCCGATCAATCCGAATTCCGGCAAATTTCCATGGGAATGTCGGGCGACTGGGAAATAGCCTTGGAGGAAGGCAGTACCATGGTTCGAATCGGAAGCCTGATTTTTGGCGCAAGAACGTGAGAGCCCCAGCGTTATGACTGCATTCACCTTCAAACAATTTACCATTCATGCCCGACAGGGTGTGCATCCTGTTGGAACAGATGGGGTACTTTTGGGTGCCTGGACGGAGGCGACAGCAGGAAAAATTTTGGACATTGGCGCTGGAACAGGTCTGATTGCCCTCATGCTGGCCCAAAAATCATACAATTCGACCATTTGGGCCGTAGAACCTGATCTTCCTGCATTCGAACAGATGCAGGAAAATATTGCGGCTTCTCCCTGGTCTGATCGCATCAGGACCTTGTGTGCGCGTGCACAAGAATTGGATTGTTGCAATTTGCCCAAATTTGATCTCATTGTGAGCAACCCGCCCTTTTATCTGGAGCAAGTGTATGCTTCTGATCCCGCGCGCAGGCGTGCTCGGCACGCCGATCAGCTACCCCCGGCCGAATTGCTGCGCGTGGTACGGGACCTTTTGGCCCCTAAAGGCCGATTCTGTTGCATCGCGCCGCCCAATACAGGTTCAGAATTGTTGGAATGGGGCGCCCTTACAGGCGTTTATGGAACCCGACGCACCAAAGTATATTCCAAAATGGGGCAAGATTGTGTCCGATACTTATTGCAATTCGAGACAGATCCGATGCATTTTAAGCAGGATGAATTAGTTATATATGAAAAAACAGGAGGGTATACCTCCGCTTATAAAAAATTAACGGCCGCCTACTACCTGAATCTTCCCTGATTTTTACTTGTATGGCCCTTTGAGTTTTTACTTTTTTGTTTGATTTTGTATATTTTACATATTCTAAAAAAAGCCCGTTTCGCCCAGGCTCAAGGGGAAACGGGCAATTGCAAGATGGTTTTGAAACCTGAATCAGTGGCCCGATAAAAATTTGTTTTTATAAACACCTCAGCATGTTTTGTTTGTTTTTTTATTTTTGCCGTAAGTCGTTTCATTGCGGCAGCAAATAACACCTGCTATGGTTACAAAAAATGCTATCGTATTAAAAAAACATAATTATACGGCTTCTTACAAGGCCACAGTTTTTTCACCGATAATTTGAAGTGCGCGATTCAATATTGAATCATCTTGTAAGTGTACAACGCCCCCTTGAGGCCCTTGTTCTTTGTAAAATTCTACCAATTCGCCTTCCTGATAATTTTTTGCACCGAAATAATTCCGAACAGTTTGTTCGTCCAGATTGAGTTCGGTGGCAATTTGCGTGATGCTGCCTTCTGGCAAGGCATGTTTGATTTGACGCAGTTTTTCAAATGTGATATTCCGCATACTTTCAACTTTTGGTGAATAATATAATTTGGAAAGGTCGCGCGATGACGCCTTTTGCGCACTGTAAGGTAATGGAATCGCCAAAGAAAAGTCAAGTAATCTGCCAAGAAAATTTACATCATTTTGTCAAATACAAGCGACAGGCATTTTTGTGTCATCAGGCACAGGATATCATGCAAAATTAATTTATTGTTAAGCACATGTTGGGCTTTTTTTGTTTGGTCTGAAACAGTATTTGGGACGCACAAAAAAATAATCTATCTTTGCTCGCTTAAAGCAAGCAGCAGGAGTAAACCGCCCGCTTATTTTGTTGTATCTACATGTATCTACACGTTGTCTCTTTCGATGTTCCATATCCTGCCAATTATGGCGGTGTGATTGTCATTTTTCATCAAATAAAGGCTTTGCATGAGCAAGGCGTTAAAGTATTTCTGCATTGTTATCAATATGGTGACCGGGAACCGCAACCCGAGCTTGCCAAATATTGCCACGAAGTGTACTATTACAAAAGGAGCCGGAAGTTGGTGCAACAACTCAGCCCCTTGCCTTTTATCATGCGTACTCGTGAAAGCAACACCTTGTTGAAGCGCTTGCGTAAAGACAAGTATCCCATCCTTTTTGAGGGCATGCATACTGCGGCTCTGGTGTGGAACAAGCGTTTGCGGGCGCATCAGAAACTGGTTCGGATGCACAATGTGGAATGGCAATACTATGAGCAATTGTTCAAGCTGAGCAAATCGACCAATGTGCTCGAAAAAACCTATTACTTTATCGAAAGCATCAAGTTACAGCGCATCGAACCCAAGGTGGTGCTTCATGCAGATGACATTATTACGCTTTCGCTCAATGACCAGGCTTATTACAAAGCCATGAAGGCCAATACCCACTACATTCCGGCTTTTCACCCCAATACCAGCGTGCAAAGCCTGCCCGGCAGGGGAGAGTATGTGCTATTCCATGGCAAATTGAGTGTGCCAGACAATGAACGAGCAGCAACCTGGCTTATTACGGAGGTATTTAGCGGTCGCGATATCCCGTTTGTCATTGCCGGTATGGAACCTTCAAGGGCCCTTAAAGAATTGGTTCAGAAGTACGACCACATTACCCTGATTGAAAACCCCCAGGAAAAGCAAATGAATGAATTGATTCAGAAGGCGCACATCAACCTCCTGGTTTCTTTTCAGGCATCCGGGATCAAAC
>JAGWYI010000192.1 GCA_018969455.1 Bacteroidota bacterium
GATGATTATATTTACACAGGACAAACCAAATTCGTGGGTTTGCACACACATAAAGAACTACAACTTACCAAAGCACAACAAAAACTGTTCAAAAAAAGGACTATTCATCAAACCTACCCTGAATATTATTTGATCCGAACAACTAAGTTTAACGACATCATCAATGATACCTTAGATGAATGGATCTATTTTCTGAAAAACAGTGAAGTGCTTGATAGTTTTCACGCAAAAGGCATGAATGAAGTTAGGGAAAAATTAAATGTGCACAATCTTCCGGAAGCCGACCGTAAAAGATACAATAAATTTCTGGAAAATCTCCACACCGAGGCAAGCATTGCTGAAACGATAAAGTTTGAACGGGAGGAACATGAATTAAAAATGGAGGAGAAATTCACTGCAGAAATAAAGAAAAAGGAGATGGAAGTCACTAAAAACATCGCCATCAATTTTATAAAATTAGGATTGAACGATGACCAGGTTTCTGCAGGTACAGGATTGACCACTGAAGAGGTTCAAAGTCTTCGCAATGAATTGAATACCAATGAATAATTCAGGTGGCATTTCTGTAGTCCCTACTATTCTCAATAGCTCATCTCATCCAACTTCACTTTCCCTTTAAACGTCCAGAACACAAAAGCAGTGTATATCCCCACCAACGGCGTTCCGATCAAAGCAATGCGCAACAACAAGCCCATCGTTTTCGGACTGGAGGCGGCATTGGTAATCGTGATGCTGTTTTGCGGGTTGATCGGCGAATACACCAAATAAGGAAATACTTCCACGGCCACCATCAACAGCAGGGTAGCGATGGTGATACTCGAACTGGCAAAAGCCCAGCGCCAGGCGCCTTTGTTGAGTTGCCTTGGAATATTGGCCACCGCCAGCACCAGCATGACCGGCAGCAAGAAAAAAGCCGGATTGCTGCGAATACGGTCGCTCAAATGTGGTATATATAGTAAGGTGTATAAAGTGGTGAGGGTAAAAGCCAACACAAAGAAAATCGTGAAGTTTTTGGCCAAAATAGTCAGTTTTACAAACAAACGGTTTTCGGTTTTCATGGTCAGGAAAATGGCGCCGTGCATCATAAACAAGGCTAAAGTGGTCACCGCCACCAAGATCGAAAAGGGATTGAAAAAGTCGAGCCAGTTGCCCGCAAATTCGTGGTTCTCATCCAATGGCATGCCCAAGGCTACATTGCCCAACATCAAACCCAGCGATAAGGTGACGATGGTACAGGCAAAAAAATAAATGAAATCCCAACTCGCGCGCCAAATTTTACCCGGCTCTTTGCTCCGAAACTCAATCGCCACCGCCCGATAGATCAAGCCGATGATAAAAATCATAAAAGGCACGTAAAATGCCGAGAAAATGGCCGCATACGCCACCGGAAATCCTGCAAACAGCGCACCACCGCCAATCACCAGCCACACCTCATTGCCATCCCAAATCGGTCCAATGGCATTGAGGGCGATGCGCCTGCTTTCTTCTTTTTTCAAAAACAAGTGCAAGGCCCCGGCGCCCAGATCAAAACCGTCGAGGATGGCATATCCCGAAATCACCGCGCCAAAAACCAGAAACCACAAGGTGGCATAATCAATTCCTAAAAACATTTCATTGCTTATTTTGGGTGAAAAGGGCGTTTGTTAAAGTCTTGGAAGCTGGCGTTTCGACTGTATTTCGGCGGCGCTTTCTTCGGTGTGTAGTTCTGGTCCGTGGTGTATTTTTTTGGTCAATAAATACAAAAACAGGATCAGTAATACCAGGTAAACAATGGTAAACAGGATCAAGGAGAACAAAACCTGGTTGGCGGTTACAGTGCGCGAAAAGGCTTCACTGGTGCGCAACAAACCGTACACTACCCACGGCTGCCTTCCCATTTCGGCCGAAAACCAGCCGGTTTGATTGGCAATTTGCGGCAAAGCCACCGCCCACACGAAGATTTGCATCAACCACCGCTGTTCAAATAATTTGCCGCGCCACCACAACCACATCGCCAGCCAACTCAGGAAAATAAGGGCCATGCCAATCGAAATCATAATGTGGTAAAACTGAAAAATGGCATTGATTTGTTTCGGCTGGTCGTTGCGCGGAAAACTGTTCAAACCCGGGATGGGAGTTTTAAAATCCTGGTGTACCATAAACGTCAGTCCACCCGGTATTTTCAATCCGCTGGTTGTGCGCTTATTTTGATCTACCCAGCCCAAAAGGTACAAATCGGCTACCTCCAGACTATCATAATGGCCTTCCAGCGCTGCGAGTTTGGCAGGTTGGTTTTGGGCTACTCCGGTGGCGCTGCGGTGTCCCAGAAACAATTGGGTAATAGAGGCAAATGCCGCAATGGTGAGCGCTATTTTAAAGGAAGGCAACGCAATTTCAAGATGTCGTTTTTTTAAGATATACCAAGCATTTACACTTAATACCAAAAAAGCACCCGCCAAAAACGCACCCACCCAAACATGCAGCAACCGATCCACACTGGATGGATTGAACACCATCGCCCAAAAATCGGTGATTTCCGCGCGCGCATGCAAGCCCTCGCCCACAATGTGGTACCCTGCCGGTGTTTGTTGCCAGGAATTGGCCACCACAATCCACACCGCCGAAAACATAGAGCCGAGCCATACCATCACCGTGGAAAAAAAGTGCACCGGCGGACTCACCCGACGCCAGCCAAATAATAATACACCCAAAAAACCCGATTCCAAAGCAAATGCAAAAATGCCCTCGGCCGCCAGCGCGGAACCAAAAATATCGCCCACATATTTGGAATAAGTAGCCCAGTTGGTGCCAAATTCAAACTCCATGACAATACCCGTGGCAACCCCGATCCCGAAAATCAAAGCGAAGATTTTGATCCAAAAGCGGGTCATGTCCTCGTATATTTTTTTGCGGGTGCGCAAATACATACCTTCCATAACCACCAACACCAACCCAAGTCCAATACTCAAGGGCGGATAGATGTAGTGGAAGGAAACGGTAAAGGCAAACTGGATACGGGCTAGTACTTCGGTATTCATGGTGTGTTATTTTAACATAATTAGGAACACCCGCCAAATCATTAGGTTGTATCCACACGCAATGATCTTCGTCACCCCCGGAAAAAACCAATCAATTTTAATCAAGTATCGATGCTCCTGCGCAAAAAGACAAGGCGCCCTCTATGAAAACTAAAAATGAATTTTCCAAATGACGCCGCAATGATGGCATTTGATTTATACTCAACATAAAGTGGTTATGAAAACAGGCTTCTTCTAATTTGTTTAAAATCAATATTTTATAAATATAAAATTCAAATTTATTTAAATCTGGATGTTAGAATTTACTTGCCCGATCTTTTAAACTTAAAAATTATCCAGCTCGCTAAAAACGCTTCCAACAGACTCAAAGGTATGGCGTATATCAGTATCGCGAAAGGCAGCACGTTCAAATTTCCAGTTACCAGCCACATCAGCACAAATCCCATCCACCAGCCTGTCCAAACGGTTTGCCAAAAGCTGCACTTTTGCGCCAGCTGGAACAGTCCAACTGCAAAACACAAAGACCATATACCCCAAACAGCCCCGTTGATGGGTTCGGAAGGAAATTTCTGGCCCAAGGCATCAAAATGGGCAACCCAGGCGGCTTTTAACAGGAATTCATTTCTGAAAAACTCGGAAATGCTGATCCAGATGCCTGCCAACAGGACAGGAAGTACCGAATACTTCAGGAATTGCATACCAACAAGATTGAAGCGACACTGCTGCGCTGCATGTAACGCTTGGGTTTAAAGTACTGAAAATCAATATATAGCAACACAAGCGGTCGCTTGTGTGAAAAGATACACGGTTTGTACAAAAAGCCTTATTCGGGAATCTCCAAAGACAAAATTTGATAGTTTGGACGTTCTTCGAAATAGGCAGTCACGATTTGGCCATTGGCTTCAACGATTTCCGGGGTAATAAAGCTTAGAAACTCATAGGTAATTTCCTCTTCTGTAACCACGTAGATTTCATTTGGCAAGTCGCCTTCTGTAGGTGCTTCGGCATTGCTCAGGCGTCCGGTAATTTGATGAATATCCGGTCCGTTCAAATCCATGTTGCTGTCTAACAAGTGTTTATCTCCATAAACCAATTCAAAAAGCGCCAGGTCCACCTCTCCATCGTATTCAAAAGTTACCTGTTTGCCGATCATTTCTGTGAGTGAACCCATGTCCAAATCTTCAAAGAATTCGAGGTTCAAAGAAAAATACTCGGAATAATTATCTTCCGGAAATTCGATGCAAAGGCTTACAAAGGGGTATCCGGCGTCTTCCACTTGCTGGAGTACGCCTGTATCGCTGAGTGATTCGAATTCTTCTTGGTATTCCATTTTAATTGATTTTAGCTGTTTTGATTTGTGGATAAAGGTAGGGGTTGTCCCTTTGGATTCCCAACAGCTTGCAGGTTAAGAAAATGTAAGGTGTTGTACATTTCCGCTGGAAACCACGCGTTAAACAAAAGAATCACGTAGGCAACCGGCCTATTGAACCATCCATTTGCCCCAAAATTGCTGTCCTTCGCATTGAAATTCAATCCAATAAGTTCCGGCTGGTATTTGTCCGAAATTCAGCACACAAACGGGCGCATTTACCTGGGTTGTGGTGATTTTCACCAGTTGTCCACTGGAGTGAAACAGCGAAAAAGTGCCATTTCCGTGCAATCCTTCCGGTATTTGAATAAAAGCATTACCAGCTGGCGCAGGATTGGGGAAAATGCACAGATTTTGACGAAGGTTTTTCAAGGTTTGGGTTTTGGATACCAGCGAGTCTACAATGCGGGTAATCGCCTGGTTGGTGGGAACGGGTGCATTGTAATCAAAATATATAGATGCATGATTTTCAATAATTTCGCCCGTGATTAAACCAGGTTTTATTTTGAATGAAAATACCACGAAGCCCTGACTTTTCGCTTCATTCTGATTTTTGGGTGGCAAATTGATGCCATCGAAGAAGAACTCCAGGCCCCTTTGGGTATGAAATTGCGCCTGTACAGGATGGCTGCTTTGCAGCAAACGAAAGGTGGTCAGATCTATTGCGGCAGGCAAAGTGTCGCGCAGCCGGATGAAATCGGCCTTGTAACTCCCTGTATTTTGAAAACGGATGGTATAGGTGAGCGTGGCGCCTTTGGCTGCGGCTTTTTGGGTCAAAAATGGTGGATCTACTGCGATGTCATTGGGGTCGAAAGAAGTAACTACCCTTTCCATCAGCGTATCTCTGTTGTTTTTGGGATATTGGTCTCCCGGATAATCCGCCCATAAAATTTGAGACAATTTCGTTCCTGCGGCTGTATTTACCGAAACCTTGGCGGTCACAGCGGGCTCAAAACTGCCTGAAGGGGGCAAGGTGTCTACAATCCAGAGGAGGGTGTCGCCAATCAGGGTGGCGGGCGGCAGGGTGTTTTGGAGCACCATGTGCGGGTCTGGCAAGAGTCGAACTTTCACCTGATACAGGGTATCGAGGCCTTCATTCACAACCACAGGTAAATAAGTGGTGTTGAAACCGGATCGGGGAACCCCGAAATCGTACAATTTGGCCAAGGCATCGATGGCGGGTAAAAAGACGGGGAAATCCAGTCCCGTGGCTGATTGCTGTACCAAATAAGCGGCAGGGCTGCTCTTGGCAAGTGGATTGGCAACAGATACTTTCAGGGAATCTGATGGAAGTTCGAGCGCGATGCTGTACCGACCCAGGGAATCGCTCAGCACCACGCGTTCGCTGTTTTCCAGGTAAACGGCCACATTGGGCAAACCGAGTTCCAAAGAATCCTGAACCTGGTTCTGGTTGGCATCCAGGTAAACGGTTCCAAACAATTTTTGCAAATTAAAATCCTTTACACCCCGCTTTGCTAAGGAAAGGCTGTCCAAACTTCGTTCATACAACACCAGCGAATCCTCCAGTATGGTCATGGCACCAAAAAAATTGTAGGTAAAATAGGGGCCATTGGGCAAACTGAGCTGGTACCAGTTTTCACCACCGTTTTCACTGACAAAGAAATAGCCCGGATCTGTTCGGGCAAACAACAGCTCTCCTTGACCAACCATGGTTTCTGGAAATCCAACCTGTCCGCCGTCCATGCCTGTTCCCGCAATTTGCCATGTCAGCCCATAGTCCGCGCTGCTGAAAAGCAGGCCTGCCGACTGGCTTTCCAGAAAAACACGGCCTTCCACGAAAAACATTCGGTTCCAGTTTATACCATAGGGCGGGGGCTGTGCCGGGGATTGCCATTGCAGGCCACCGTTTTGCGAAATCCGGACGCCAAAACTGCCCGCCACAAACAATCGGCCATCGCCGGCAGCAGCGCAGGAACTCGTTCCCGGACTGGAAATGTTGCTCCAAATGTCATTTTGAGGGTCATAATACCGCAGCGTTCCTTCATAGGTCCGGTAAAAGATGCGGTTCCCGATCCAAGCCAGATAGGTCACATCGATCGGGTTTTCTGGAAAAGTGCGCCGAACCCAGCTTTGTCCGCCATCCAAAGAAACCAGCAAATCCGGACAGGCATTGAGGGCAATCTGATTTCCTGAGCCAATCAGGTTGCCAAAAAGGTACCGCGTATCCGGAATCAATTGAAAATCAAGGCCATCCGTAGAGGTGTACAAACCCAGTTTCCCCTGGCGATAGGCGTAGGTCCAGCGACCTGCCGGAGATTTGTAAATACTGCCCAGCACATTGGATCGCAGATTTCGGTTGTTGGCATGCCAAATGGTTTCAGCAGTTTTTTGAAAAAACAATCCCTGGTTGCTGCGAATCAATTTGCCCCCCGGAACCTGAAACCCCTCCCGGATGGTGGGAATTTCATCGTACACAGGCGTCCAGCTCAGGCCTTTATCGGCAGATTTCCAGCAATAATGCCCGTTTATGCTGTCCACGGGAATGGCCAGGATATCAGGCCCATCGGATGCGAGGCTATTTAAGGGAAAGGCCCCGAAATGGTTGGTAAACCAGGGTAAATTGCTCCAGTTTTGGCCACGGTTCAAACTTCTGTACAGATGTCCCTGCGCGTCGAAACAAAATAGCGTTTGGCCCTTGACAAACAGCCGCGTGGTTTTGGAGACGGGAACAACATCGGGAGAGGTCTCCCAGTTTTGCCCTTCGTCATTGGAGTAAAGCATTCCGGATACGGTGGCTGCAATGAGCTGATCTCCCATTTTTTCCACATCGTAAATGGTGTTTTCGGGAAGTACCAGCAAATCCTTGCTTTGATAATTAAAAGGTAAAATCAATATTTCCCGGATTATTTTGGATTTGGTTGGATTGACATACGTATTGGTGTCTCCCCGCATTACCCGGTCAACCGGTCCAAGGTTGGGAATGGTGTTGTAATCCTGAAAACTCAAGCCGCCATCGGAACTTTGAAAAATGTAATCACCGCTCGAGGTACTTTGTGTGGCGTACACATACGGGCCGGTCACTTCTATGCTGGTTGGACTGCCGGGCGCGTTTTGGGCGTGCGTCCAGTTTTTTCCATAATCGTCGGAAAAATACAGGCCTTTTCCGTCAAGTCCGATGTATAAACGGTTGTTAACCAGCGTTGAAGCCGTAATTGCAGCTTCGGGCAAAGGATAATAGTTCCA
>JAGWYI010000193.1 GCA_018969455.1 Bacteroidota bacterium
CTGTTGGCGGGCCTCGGCGCCGGCGCCGGCCCTTTTGCTTTTCAAAACAAAACATTTTCCATCGATAAGGCGCCGGAAGTGGTAGCGCAAAACCCGAAAAACGGCCGCATTTGCATCCTCCAAACCACCGACATCCATTGCCAAATCCATCCGCACGATGAGTTGTTTTGGGAAAAGGATCAAATGGTTTTTCGCAAAACAGCCGGGTATGCGCATCTGGCGACCTTGTTTGAGGAAGTGCGAAAGGAGAATCCCCATACTTTTATTGTAGATACCGGCGATATGTTTCAAGGCAGCGAGCTGTCGGTAAAAACCACCGGCAAAGCCATGCAGCCTATTTTGAATGCGATGGGATACGACCTGTATTTGCCGGGCAACTGGGAGGTAATTTATTACAAAAAAAACATGCAAACCCTGTTGGGCGGCCTGGACGCACCGAAGGTATGCGCCAACATGTACCACGATCTGGGTGAAGGCAAAAAAGGCGAGCTCATTTTTCCGCCCTATTTCACCTGGTCGAAACTGGGGGTAAAAATCGGTTTTTTGGGTTATACCGATCCCCTGGTGCCCATTCGGCAGCCGCCTGCTTGTTCCAAAGGCATTGTTTATACCAAACCGGAGGAGAATCTGCCCTATTACGTACAGGTGTTGCGCGAACAGGAACAATGTGATTTTATCATTCTTTTATCCCATTTGGGTTTATCCCAACAAATTGCCCTGTCGAATATGCCCGAATGTGCCGGGGTGGATTACATATTTGGCGGCGATACCCACGAACGCGTGCGCACGCCCATAGAAGGCAAATATTGCAAAGTGGTGGAACCGGGGGCTTTTGGTTCCTTTGTGGGCCAGCTGGAAATAGAGGTGGAAGATGGCAAAATCAAAGGCTCGAACTATCAATTGCTGGAGGTAAATCCGGAAAAGTACAAACCGCATGCGAAGGTCGCTGGGTTGATCAAAGACCTGGAAGCGCCTTTTGTGCAGGAAATTGAAACCGTGGCAGGTTACAGTAAAGTGCCCTTGTACCGCTATTTTGTGGTGGAAAACACCATTGATACGTTCATTGTGGATGCACTGGCCTGGAAAGTGCCTTGCGATGTGGTTTTTTCAAACGGCTTTCGCTTTTGTCCGCCGCGCAGCACGCCAAATGCAGATGGGCTGATCCCCATTACCGAGGGGTATATTTTTGATATGTTGCCGTGGGATTCCAATTTGCGCATAGGCAAAGTGAAGGGCGCACAACTGCTCAGTTGGCTCGAAAAAGAACTCAACAACGTGTTCTCGAAAGACGCCTCCAGGCGCCTGGGCGGCTGGGTGGTAAAAATGAAAGGCATGAAATTGAAATTCAATGCTTTCGATGAACCGGGCAAGCGGGTAAAGTCGGTTTTAATTGGCGGAAAGCCGCTCGAGACCGAGCGCATGTACAGTGTGCTCGCCTGCGCCCGCGAGGGCGACCCACAGGATACTTTGTGCCGAATCCAGCATGTGGACGCGCCGGAAGACCTGCCGCTCACACTTCATGCCGTTTTGAAAGAATACCTGGCTGCCAATTCGCCCGTCAACCCAATTCCGCGCGGCGATGTGCAAGTGCTGGATGCTCCGCAAGGATTGCTTTCGCAGGTGAGCGGTGTTCCGTATACTTTCCGATAATCGGTAAAAAGTACCACAGCAGGCATGAACAATACCAGTATGCCTGCGGTTATGGCAGCGATCTTTGTGCCTGAAATTTGAAGGACATTATGCATTATTACGGGCAGATTTTTGTGGAAACCAGCGCCAACTATGCGCATTACCTGTGGGATACCGTTCGGAACCCGCATTGGGAAAATTACTTTTACTGGCTCATCGCCATTTCAGTGGCGGTGTACGCGCTGGAACTTTTGTTCCCGTGGCGCAAAAACCAGCGCGCCATCCGCGAGGATTTCTGGCTGGATGCGTTTTACATGTTTTTCAATTTCTTTTTGTTCGGATTGGTGGGGTACGCCGGGTTCTCTATGGTTGTTTCCACCGCTTTTACCGACTTTTTGGCCTTGTTTGGCGTGCGCAATTTGGTGGCCGTATCGGTAGCGGCCTGGCCGCACTGGGTGCAATTGCTGGTTTTGTTTGTGGTGCGCGACTTTGTACAATGGAACGTACACCGCCTCTTGCACTGGTCGCCCTGGCTTTGGGAATACCACAAAGTGCACCATTCGGTGCGTGAAATGGGCTTTGCTGCCCACATGCGCTACCATTTTATGGAAACCCTGGTGTACCGCACGTGTGAATACTTGCCTTTGGCGATGATTGGCTTCGGCATTCAGGATTTTATTCTGGTGCATCTGTTTACCATCCTGATTGGTCATTTGAACCACGCGAACTTTTATTTGCCGCTCGGCCCTTTGAAATACGTTTTCAACAGCCCGCAAATGCACATTTGGCACCATGTGAAAGACCTGCCAGATGGCAAAACCAGCATCAACTATGGCATTACCCTTTCTGTTTGGGACTACCTGTTTGGCACGGCGCTTATTCCGCACAACGGCCGCGACATACAATTGGGCTTTGAAGACGTGGATGCTTACCCGCACGGTTTTTTTCAACAAATGGTGCAACCGTTTAAAAAGCAAAAATGAAACCCTGGAACGACTGGAAACTGGTTTTGCTGGCTTGTTTTACGCTGGGTCTGGCGCCCTTTGCGCCCGAACCCCATATTGTGGGCAAGCTGCGCTGGGTGGCGGGCGGCGCCATCGGCATGCAAGCCATAGATTGGTTCGATGTGCTGCTGCACGGCACACCCTGGATATTGTTGATTCGCCTGGCAGTGCTTCGTTTGATTAAAAAAGCTGCTTGATCGGAATTTATCTAACTTTCGGCAAAAAATGAACGTTTTAATGAAAAAAATCCTGCTTTTAGCGCTGTTTTTGACCAGTTTCGCTGGTCTTCAAGCCCAAAATGAACAGCCCGTGGTCACCAGAGAAAAAATCAGGGTGGTGTTTCAACTGACCACCAACGATACCCTTGCCCAGAAATCGCTGGTAAAACAACTCAACAACTTCCTGGCGGCAGCACCGAATGCCAAATTGGAGGTCGTTTGCCACAACAACGGCATCAGTTTCCTGCAGGCCGCCGTGAGCAAACAGGCCGCGGGCATTGAAGCTTTGAAAGCAAAAGGCGTTGATTTTGTTGCCTGCGCCAATACCCTGCGCGAGCGCAAAATTAAACCGGAAGAACTGCTCCCGACCTGCCGCATTACCCCATCCGGCGTGGTGGAAGTTGCCTTGAAACAACAAAAAGGCTGGTCGTACATCAAAGCCGGATTTTAATATGTTGCCCAAAATCCCGACATACAGCATCTGCAATTTGCTGGGCGCCGACCGGTGCATGACCGAAATTGTGGTTTCGCGTTTGCGGGCTTACATCGACAGCCATCGGGACATCCATTTTCCGCATCGGCACGATTTTTATCAAATTGTGCTGTTTACGCGGGGCGGCGGCAAACATTCCATCGATTTTCAACCATACGATGTACACCCTCACCAGGTGTATTACATGGCGCCCGGACAGATCCATACCTGGGATTTTGATGAGGATACCGAGGGGTACTTGATCAATTTTAATGAATCCTTTTTTACCTCCATTTGCCACAATCCGCATTTTGTGCGCGATTTCCCGCTTTTCAACAACATCAGCAGTTTGCCGGTGAATACGCTTGATATGTCTTGTTGTTCGGAAGTAGAACAAACCTTTGCGCAAATGCTGGAAGAGTTTGAAAAAAGCGCCGAATATCAAATGGACATACTAAGGGGTATGTTGCTGGTGGTGCTGGTGCGACTCTCGCGGGTAGCGCCCAGCACCTTCAAGCAGGGGGTATCCCGGCATGCGCTGATGCTGATGCGGCAATTTGAAAAACTCATAGAACAACATTACCGCGAAAAGCGTTTGCCCAAAGAATACGCCGAGTTGTTGTTCATCACCCCCAACCACCTCAATGCATTATCCAACGAGATCACTGGCAAGCGTGCGGGTGAATTGATCCGCGATCGGGTATTGTTGGAGGCCAAACGCCTGCTGGTCAATTCCGATCTGTTGGTAAGTCAGGTAGCCGATGCGCTAAACTTTGAAGACAACGCCTATTTCACGCGTTTTTTTAAAAAATATACCGGTACAACACCCGAAATGTTTCGGGGCAATTACGAGCAACAGGTAGCATGATTTGGAATTGGCCTGGCACGCGAATTTGGGGCGTTCCAGGGCGGTAGTTTTGTAGATTCGGGATAAAATTTTTGGGTAAGCCCATAAACCGGAAGCTGATTTATATCATTTTTTGCGATCTTATTTAGATGCGTATCTTCCTGTCTTCAAGTCTTATTTTTGTGCTTCCAGTATTTTTACCAGGCTGAGATTTATGAAAAAAACACCTGTGTTTGTCCTCTTTGTAGGGACAATTGTCCTTTTTTCCTGTAAAAAAGCACCAGAGAAAATCCACCCCACCCGCGAAACCATTACCGAATCGGTGTATGCATCGGGTACGGTTCGCAGCAAAAACCAGTATCAGGTTTATGCAACCGCCACCGGTATTGTGGATCGGGTGTTTGTAAAAGAAGGCGATTTGGTGCAAAAAGGCGATCCGATTTTGGCCATTCGGAACGAATCGGCACGCCTGAATGTGGAAAATGCCCAATTGCTGCGCGATTATTCCGACTGGAATGCACAGGGCGCCAAGCTGGAAGACCTGAAAAGTGCCCACGCGCTTGCACGCCTGCGCCTGCAGGAAGATTCAATTTTGTATGTGCGGCAAGCCGGGCTGTGGAACCAGGGAATTGGCTCGGCCCTGGAGCTGGAACAGCGCGCATTGGCCTTTAAATCTGCCCAATCCACGGAACAATCGGCCCGCTTGCGCCTGCAAGACCTGCAAAAACAACTGGATTTTTCGGCAGCACAGGCCAAAAAACAACTCGCCATCAGTCGACAATTCGCACAGGATTTTATCGTCCGAAGTGAAATAAAGGGCAAAATATACAGCCTCAACAAATTGGAAGGCGAATTGGTGGGCCCCCAACTCCCGCTTGCCGTGGTAGGCGACGCCACACAATTTGTCGTTTCCATGCAGATTGACGAGGTGGATATCATGCGCATGCAATTGGGCTTGCGCGTTTTGCTCAGCCTGGATAGCTACAAAGGCCAGGTTTTTAAGGCTAAAATTTCAAAAATAGACCCCATTATGAACGAACGAACCCGCACATTTACCGTTGAAGCCGATTTTGATGCGCCGCCGCCCTTGCTGTTTCCCAACCTGAACGTTGAAGCAAACATTGTGCTGAATACCCGGGAAAATGCCCTCACCATTCCGCGCGATTACTTGTTCCAGGATTCGCTGGTCCTCCTGGAAGACAAAAGCGTGCGCAGCATCCGCGTTGGAATGAAAGATTACCGAAAAGTGGAGGTGCTTAATGGCCTGAATGAACAGGAAAACCTATTAATGCCGGTAAAATGAAAATCAAACTGATCGCTTCCATTGCGCTGGCGCTGTTGCGTGCGCGCTGGCGTCAAACCCTCGTGGCTGCCATTGGCGTAACGTTTAGCATCACCATGTTTATCGCCTTGCTGGGCTTTATGAATGGCTTGAACGACATGCTCGACAGCCTGATTTTAAACCGAACGCCGCATATCAGGTTGTTCAATGAAATCAAACCCAATCCAGATCAGCCCGTAAATCAATCGGATATAAATAAAAATGGATACAATTTTATCCGGTCCTTAAAATCGGCTGAAGCCCGGCAAAGCCTGTACAATGCCAGGGCTGTTATGGATGCTTTGCGCCGGGAACCGGAAGTGTTGGGTGTGGCGCCCAAAATTGGCGCCCCGGTTATATACAATGCTGGCGCCCTCAACATCACCGGCGCCGTAAGCGGCATCGATGTAGAAGCAGAAACCCGCCTGTTTCATTTCAACAATTACGTGCCGACCGGTAATCCGCTCGATTTGAAAAACATCAACAACAGCATATTGCTGGGAATGGGCGTTGCCCAGGCCATGCTGGCGCAAATTGGCGATGTCATCCAGATCACCACCGCGCGCGGCGACCGCATGAGCTTGAAAGTGGTGGGTTTTTTTCAATCGGGCGTAAAAGATTACGATAAAATACAAAGTTATACCTCCCTGGCTACGGCTCAAAAAATATTGGGAGAATCCAATGATTATTTGACAGATATACAGATAAAATTGCATGATATTAAAAAAGCCCCCGCGCTGGCGCGCGCCTACGCACAGCGTTTTCAGTGCGATGCCGAGGATGTAAAAACCGCGAATGCACAGTTTGAAACCGGCAGCAAAATACGCACCCTGCTTTCTTTTGTGGTCGGAATTACCTTGTTGATTGTTGCCGGATTTGGAATATACAACATCCTCAACATGATGATTTATGAAAAAATGGACACCATTGCCATTTTGAAGGCCACCGGGTTTTCAGGGAGCGATGTGCGCCGTATTTTCATCGGCATTGCCGTGAGCATTGGCCTCGTAGGCGGCTCGGCTGGCCTGCTGACGGGTTTTCTGCTTTCAACGCTTATTGATCAGATTCCCTTCAACACCGCCGCTTTACCAACTATAAAAACCTATCCGGTCAACTACGATTTGGAATATTACCTCATCGGCATCGTATTCGCACTCCTTACCACCTATTTTGCGGGTTGGTTTCCGGCGCGCAAAGCAAGCAGGGTGGATCCGGTAATCATTATACGGGGAAAATAAAGGGCATGGAAAACATCGTTTTGCAGACAAATGCAATCAGCAAGTATTTCAACGACCCCGTGCGGGTGCAGGTGTTGAAAGACATCGACTTGTCGGTCAATCAGGGCGAATTTGTGGCCGTGACCGGCAAATCGGGCTGTGGAAAATCCACCTTGTTGTACATCCTTTCCACGATGGACACCGATTATGACGGTGAATTGTGGATTGCCGGCGACCGGATGCGCGGAAAAACCGAACGCCAGCTGGCACTGGTACGGAATGAAAAAATCGGTTTCGTGTTTCAGTTTCACTACCTGCTGAATGAGTTTTCGGTGCTGAAAAACGTGATGTTACCCGGCTTAAAACTCGGCAAACTTTCGGAAGCGGAAGTAGAACACCGCGCCATGGAACACCTGACAAAATTAGACATCCAAAGTTTGGCCCTGAAAAAAGCCAACCAACTTTCCGGCGGTGAAAAACAACGCGTGGCCATTGCCCGAGCCTTGATCAATGATCCGATCATCATTATGGGCGACGAGCCAACAGGCAACTTAGATAAAAAGAACAGCGATATTGTGTTTGATATTTTCAAGCAACTCTCCACAGAAGCAAAACAAACGCTGCTGATCGTCACCCACGATCAGAGTTTTGCGAATAATACCAATCGGATTATTGAGATGGAGGATGGGCGGGTTATTTCTGCATGATTTCGAAATTCGGCCCCAAGTTGTACCCCCAAACCACCCCCAACTTTGTTTTTTCAGTGAAACTTATGTACTTTTGAATGAAGGAAACAAGACCTTAATTTAAAAAAAACTATTTATCATGAAATTACCTCAAACATTAGGTGCTTTTTTGGCCCTTTTTACCGCTTTTTC
>JAGWYI010000194.1 GCA_018969455.1 Bacteroidota bacterium
TTTTTCGCCGAGTGTCCATTCTTTTGCCATGTGTGGGCAGCGTCGTGTATTTGGGTTGGCCGCCCCGCCTGAGTCACGACTTGTTTTAAGTATTGGTTGATTTGTAATCCTGAATGCCGCCTGAAAGGGAGGATTCATTATCATGCTGGGCGCTGATTGTCAGTGATTTAGGCCAAAGGCCAGGCACAAAAGAATGCAGCGCGATGTATACAAATGGCCTTAATCGGCAAAGGTAGGGGTATTGGATGAAACATACAGCATGGAATCAAATGGAATGCGGGGAGCGGCATACCAAGCCGGAGAGGCGCACTTAACAAATGCATTAAATAATTGATTAAATTCAACATTTGTCACATTCTTGACGCTTTGTGAAAAGTTACAATAACTAACCTGGTTTAGTTATGCATGCTTGGGTTTTTCTCTTAATTTTGCAGCATAATTCCGCTTCAATTTAATCAAACTCGGATTCGATTTAAATAGGTTCAATTATTTCCCGGTGTAGTACTCAAAGATTGGTTTTTTTGGTTGTAAATCCGTAAAATTCAACCGCATTTTAATTTTATTTCAACCGATGCGCTGCTCGTAAGTTGCAGTTCCCCAGTTAATCAGTTTTCATTTTCAGATTCATTTTGATCAACATGGCGCAAGCCATGAAGGGTAAATTGTTGTATCAGGCTGTATCAAGTCCTGCATATAAAGTGTGTTTATTGGCAAAAACTAAGGTTTTGGCCGATAAACAGTACATCCCGTATGCATTTATGCAAAATACTGTTCAAACAATTTTAGACAGTAATGCGCTGATATTCAATTTTTTAGATTGAAGAGGGCGTAAAAGAGGGCGGGATGGATCATAATCTCAAATCATGGCATTGGAGCCAGCTCCTTTATGGACCGAATGGTGTATACCATTCGGACAGCTGTCTTTTTCATTTTAAAAAACAAGAAAAAAAACGCTTTTCGACTTCCAAACAAAAACTTCAACTATGAAAATTAAGTTTTTACTCCTGCTTTTAATCTGTACATTGGGTATGTTTCAAACAGCCCAGGCCCAAAATTGGGGACAGTTCCAAAATGTATTGTCACAGATGGACAGTACCCAACGCAACCAGTTTTTGAACAATCTGACGCAAATGCAAAATGCATGGACGCCCGATTCTTTGAAACTGAATGGGGAACTCGACAGTTTGAACAAGGCCTTGTTGGGTTCCAACCCAGCCGCCAACCTCGACAGTCTGACCACTGCCTTTGGTATTCAGCGCGATTCTTTAGCGGCATATTTGCCTACTTCCGGATTGGCATATCCAGATCAGGACAGCCTGCTTCGGGAATTTGACCGCCTGCGCGACATTTGGTTTGCCCAAAACGACAGTGTTACACGCGCTTTTGCCCTTTATCAAGACAGTTTGAAAGGGCAGGTTCCTGTTTTCGGAACCAGTTTTGATACCTTGCATGTACAACACGATGCCAGCCTCGACAGTTTGCGCAACAACCTGAATGCCACCCTAGCCACCACACCGGCAAACGGTATCGGGCATTTTAATGCGTTGTTTAATCAGATTTTCAACAAAAATTTGATCACTTCACTCGAATTGTTTGGCGGACGCATGGCGGTAAACGGAAGTTATTACGGAAGTACATTTACCGACCCCGCCAATGTGATTGGCGTACGTTCCGTTGAGCAATTTGATCGGAGTTGGGAGCCGCGTTGGTCGCTCCAAATTAGCGGAACCCAGAAGTTGTTGGGTACCTCTCCCTTTGGAGAACAAAACAATGGAAAGGGGAATGGCTTGTTTAATCCCTTGACAATTGATGGCCAGTTTTCCATTATGTACAATTTGGATATTACCAAAATTGGAGAAGATGTTTCCGTGCGCCTGATTTCATTGATGGGTGTAGAGGCCAGCACATTTTGTCCAAGCTATCGCAACTTTAATTTGCCTTATACCAACAACAACAAAGGCTATACCACCGGGTGGGGACCTCAAATTGGTGCAGGCTTCTCTGCCCGAATTGCACGTTTTACGGCTTATACCCTCGGTACGGTTTCTTATGGCGATGTGAACCTGGGCGGACCCAATTATCGTTACATCAATACACAAGTTGAGGCTGGTATTCGGTTCGATAACAAGGTAACCATGCGGGTTCGTACCGGAACCACGAACTGGGCGCCCGAAAATCACAAAATTTTCCACGGGCATCAAGTGACCATTGGCGTTCCCATTGGCGGTTTGTTCAAACTCTAATTGATTTATACTTTACACCGCTAGATTTTGTGCATAACGATCTTCATAAATCATCGTAATCCATCCTGATTCATCCACAAAATCCGGCGAATCCTGGTATAATTTAAGGACGATTGGTATGCCCCGGTTTGTAATTTACAAATCGGGGCATTTTATAAATGTATAAATATATATTTAAAAACAAAATAAGAATTAATGTTTTTATATTTTATCAAAATGCGTCGATCAGACCTTGATTTGGATTTATTTTGCAGGATGATTCGACTGATTTTGAATTTTCGTTTGTTGAAGACAGGTTTTTTTACGGCCTGTATCATTTGTTGTGGGGCCAGGTTATTGGCACAAACAAACATCGATCAGGCTTATTACCTTCCAGATACGCGTTACCTGCCAGAAGTTCCGACACCGGCTTCGTTTTTGGGGTTTGAGGTGGGAGCCCGACATGTAAGTCACGATCAATTGCTGGCATACATGCAGGCACTGGCGCGCAGCAGCGTACGGGTACAACTACAAACGTATGGATACACCCATGAGAAGCGGCCTTTGGTATGTCTTATAATCAGTGACCCGGCATTATTGAAGGAACAGGAATTGATTAAAAATCAAAGACTTGCGTTATGTGATCCGGCGTTTTCGGGTAATTTGGATATACAAAACATGCCAGCGGTGTGGTATGCAGGATATTCCATACATGGAAATGAGGCGAGTGGCAGCAATGCAGCGTTGTTGTTTGCTTACTATTTGGCTGCCGCCGATGATGATGCAGTGCGGGAATTTCTACAACATAACGTGGTTTTGCTCGATCCCTGTTTTAATCCGGACGGATTGCAGCGATTTTCCAATTGGGTAAATACCCGAAGGAGCCGGCAAGTAGCATCCGACCCATTGGGTGACGAATTTCATGAACCCTGGCCGCAGGGGCGTACGAATCATTACTGGTTTGATCTCAACCGCGATTGGTTGGTCGCGCAGCAACCGGAGTCGGCAGGGCGCGTTGCCTTATTGCAAAGTTGGAAGCCGAATGTATTTACCGATCATCATGAAATGGGGAGCAACTCCACTTTTTTCTTTCAACCGGGCGTGCCATCCAGGGTAAATCCGATCACACCGGAACGCAATCAGGTTTTAACTGCCAAAATTGCCGAATATCATGCCCGAATACTGGATGAGAAAAAGATCTTGTATTTTACGAGGGAGAGCTATGATGACTTTTATTACGGCAAGGGTTCTACCTATCCCGATGCCAATGGAGGCATTGGGATTTTATTTGAGCAAGCCAGCAGCCGGGGTTTTGCACAAAATACTGAAAATGGATTGCTTACTTTCCCATTTACCATTCGCAATCAGGTGCTCACTTCGCGATCAACCATGCAGGCCGTTGCAGCCATGCGGGTGGAGTTGAATCAATATTTGCGCGATTTTTACAAGGAGTCGGTCAGTTTAGCCTCAAAAGATGCCGTTAAGGCCATTTTGGTGGGCAGTATGCAGGGTGAAAGTGCCTTAAAGCCTTTGGTCGGCATACTGGATCGCCACCGGATTGATTGGCGTGTTTTGGGTCAAAATGCCGACCTCAACGGGCAGAAATTTGTTGCCGGCAAGTCCATTGTGGTTTCGCTGGAACAAGCGCAATATCGGCTAATAAAAGGCATATTTGGGCATGCTACCCAGTTTTCGGATTCTATTTTTTACGATATATCAGCCTGGACGCTTCCATACGCCATGGGCCTGGATATGGCAGAATCGGTTCAGTTACTGCCATCGTGGCTGGGTGGTAAAGAATGGCCTAAGCCTTTGGACAGGCCAAAGTTGGATGATGAAAAAGCGTATGCGTATGCGCTGGATTGGCAACATCCGGATGCCCCAAAAGTACTTGCCCGTTTATTGGCGCAAGGATTTAAGGTAAAAGTTGCGCGTCAGGCCTTTCGGTCGGGTTCGCAATCTTTTCCGGCAGGAACCCTGTTGTTGCCATTGGGCCTGCAACAGACGCCACTTGGGCAAATTGGTGCAGCAATTGAGAAGTTGCTCCCATCCGACATGCAATGTGTACCGCTGATCCATGGGCTTACAGAGGAGGGCCCTGATTTGGGCAGCAGTAAATTTCCCGTTCTGCGGTTGCCCAAGGTACTCATGATTACGGGTGATGGCGTAAATCCATCGGATGCCGGAGAAATGTGGCATCTTTTGGATGTTCAGTGGGAAATGCCCCTCACGCTGGTAGACAAAGATCGAATTGCGGGGGCCAATCTGTCTGCCTATAATGTGATGATTTTGCCTGATGGGAATTACAATTTGCCATCGGAAAAGGTGCGGGAATTTGTGGCGAATGGCGGTGTTTTAATTGCGCTTGGAGAAAGTTTGCGCTGGTTGCGATCGTCTGGCCTGAGTTCGCTGGAATTTCGGTCTGTTCAGCCCGAAACGGTGGTAAAAGCTTTGGCCTATGGAAACTGGGAAGAATTGCAGGGGGCCCAACGCATGCCAGGCGCGATATTTGAAGCGATGCTGGATTTGAGTCATCCGCTCTGTTATGGGTATCAGAAAACTGCGTTGCCCTTGTTTTTAAGCAATACCCTTTTTTTAGAGCCTTATAAGAACCATTACGGGAACCCAGTGTTGTTTGGAACGCAAGCTTTGATGGCAGGATACATACATCCGATGCACAAGGGACTGGTGTCGGGTTCGGCGGCTTTGGCGGTAAACAGTGTGGGTAAAGGACGCATTGTATGTATGCCAGGGAGTGTCAATTTTCGTGGATTTTGGTTAGGCCCCAATCGCCTGCTGGCCAATGCCCTGTTTTTTACCCCTCTTGTGGCAGTGGAAACCACCAAATAAACCGATTTTTACAAACCTGAACGCAACATGCAAACATTTGCCCTTAAAGCGCCTGTGGAATTTATCGAGTTGAACAAACTCCTCAAAGTAATGCATTGGGTGGGAACTGGGGGAGAAGCGCATGTACACATCGATTCGGGAATGGTAAAAGTAAATGGACAGGTTGAAACCCGAAAACGCAGAAAGCTGCTGCCGGGCGATTGGGTAGAATTTTCAGGTCGATCGGTACAAATTGAAGGCTATGTTTGAACCCCGAATATTGTTGATAACGCCGCCGTTTACGCAGTTGAATACACCCTATCCTGCTACGGCGTACCTGAAGGGCTACTTAAATACCCTGGCTATTCCGGCATTTCAGGCAGACCTGGGTATTGAGTTGATTTTGCGTATGTTTTCCCGAAAGGGCTTGGAGCATATTTTCCGGCAGTTGGATGCGTCGGATGTAACGCTGTCAGAAAATGCCTATCAGGTTTACCGGCAACAAAGGCATTATATTCAAACCATTGAGCCGGTGATTCGGTTTTTACAGCACCGCAATCCGACCTTGGCGCATGCCATTTGCGATCGGACTTATTTGCCCGAGGCATCCCGATTTCGAGGTTTGGAAGAATTAGAGTGGGCATTTGGCGCCATGGGTATTCAAGACAGAGCGCGTCACCTGGCGACTTTGTATTTGGAAGATTTGGGCGATTTGATTCAGGAAGCCATTGATCCGCATTTCGGATTTAGTCGTTATGCCGAGCGTTTAGGCCGTTCGGCTACCCATTTTGATCCTTTAGAGGAAGCTTTACAGGCGCCAGATTCTCTTTTGAGCGTTTGGTTGAAGGCGCTTTTGGAAGAGAAAATCGAGGTTTCCAAGGCAAATGTACTTTGTCTTTCTGTTCCATTTCCGGGCAACCTGATGGGGGCCTTGCATTGTGGCCAATATGTAAAAAAGAACCACCCACATGTTAAAGTCGTATTGGGCGGCGGTTTTGCCAACACCGAATTGCGGCGTTTGTCGGACCCTCGTTTTTTTAATTACATCGATTATGTATGTTTAGATGATGGAGAGGCGCCCTTGCGCATTTTATTGGAATTTTTTGAGGGTAAAAGGTCTGAAAATACGTTAAAAAGGGTGTTTTCCTTACAAAATGGCGTGGTGTGTTACTTAAATGGGGCTTCAGAAAAAGACGTGGCGCAGCGCGAAACCGGCACGCCGGATTACAGTGATTTGCGCTTGCGGGAATATTTGTCGGTTATAGAAATAGCCAATCCGATGCATCGTTTGTGGAGCGACGGCCGCTGGAACAAGCTGACCCTGGCACATGGTTGTTATTGGGGGAAATGCGCGTTTTGTGATATTTCGCTGGATTACATAAAAAATTATGAGCCACTCACGGCGTCGATGTTGTGCGACCGGATAGAAGAAATAATAGCGCAGACAGGTGAAAACGGCTTTCATTTTGTGGATGAGGCGGCGCCGCCGGCTTTAATGCGCGACCTGGCGCTGGAGATTCTGCGCAGGGGCCTTACCGTGGTATGGTGGACCAACATTCGGTTTGAAAAACGATTTACGCCCGATTTGTGCCGCCTTTTGAAGGCATCGGGATGTATTGCGGTAACGGGCGGGCTCGAGGTGGCATCGGATCGGTTGCTTGCGCGCATGCAGAAGGGGGTTACGGTGGCGCAGGTTGCTCGGGTGGCTGATGCTTTTACACAGTCTGGCATCATGGTGCATGCATATTTGATGTACGGTTTCCCAACCCAAACTGCTCAGGAAACCCTAGATTCGCTGGAAATGGTGCGGCAAATGTTTGAAGAAGGCGTTTTGCAATCGGGATTTTGGCATTTGTTTGCCATGACAGCGCACAGTCCGGTTGGGTTGGATCCGGCGGCATATGAGGTGGTGCGCACCGGGCCTGTGTTTGGCGGTTTTGCCGACAATGATTTGGCACATGAGGATCCGGAGGGCGCCGATCACGAGCGTTTTTCAGAGGGTTTGCGCAAGTCGCTGTTCAATTACATGCACGGGGTTGGTCTGGATTTTCCATTGTCGGAATGGTTTGATTTTAAAACACCCCGAACCACCATTCCGCCCGACTATATTGCGCAGTGTATTTCGGAGCCATTGGAATGGGTTTTAAAATCAAATACGCAGTTGGTTTGGCTGGGCGGGGTAATTGAAACGGCAGAATTTGAGGTAAAAGAGGGCAAAAAAAACCGGGCAATGGTTGAACTGAGTGTATATGATAAAAAAGGATTGTGGTATTTGGCGATGCCCCGTGCCGAAGGTTTGTGGTTGGCCAACCAGTTGAACGCACCCCTGTGCCAATCATTTGGCGCCTTTCAACGGCAATACGAGGATGCGGATTTGCCCGATTTCGACGGTTTCTTGCATTCCCGCGCCTGGATGCAATTGCGTGAACATGGATTGGTTGCCCTGTAGAAACGCCATACATGGCGTCTCTATGCGTTACGGGTTGGGGTAAAAGATCATAAAAAAACCTGCAGGATTGCGTTT
>JAGWYI010000195.1 GCA_018969455.1 Bacteroidota bacterium
CGGCTAATGCCGTCATAGGAGAACCTGGGGATTACACGCTCACGGTCACCAATAACGTAAATGGTTGTACGCATACCAAAACGGTCACGGTTGCCCAGGACAACTCGGTTCCAATCGCCAATGCCTCCGTCAATGCGTTGCTTACCTGTGCCACCAAACAGTTGACTATCAGTGGATTAGGGTCTTCCACCGGAGCCAATTTCACTTTCATCTGGAGTGCTTCTGCTGGCGGAAATTTTGTGTCTGGTAAAAACACCCTGAACCCTATTGTGGATGCGCCTGCTAACTATACCTTGCTGGTAACCAATACCATCAACAATTGCACCGCTACTGCTTCGGTTTTGGTTGGTCAGGACAATCAGGCGCCTCCAGCCTCGGCAGGTGCGCCTGCCACCCTTACCTGCACGCTCACGCAAGTGATGCTGGGCGATACCAATGCCCTTGTAGCGCCCAATTTATCGTATAGCTGGACGGGCAGCGGCATTACCGGCGGCGGCAATACGCCCACGCCCACGGTGAATAAACCCGGTTTGTATACCTTGCTCGTGACCAACAGCACCAATGGTTGCACCAGTACGGCAACAGTCAACATCAACCAGAACATCACCAACCCAAGTGCTGTTGTAGCGCCAGGCGGCCAATTGAACTGTACCACTCCGGCGGTACAATTGAATGGCGCGGGCTCCAGCACAGGGGCTAATTTCAATTACAACTGGACCTCCTCTACAGGTGGCGGCATTGGCGCTGGTGCAAATACGCTTACGCCAACCGTAACCGCTGCCGGTACTTATACCCTGCTGGTGACCAATTCAACAAATGGATGTACCTCGAGTGCATCCGCCACTGTTACCAGCAATGCCAATTTGCCCATAGCCATCGCCGCCCCAAGCGGAATTCTGACCTGCGCAGTGCAGCAAGTTACCCTGAATGGAACGGGATCTACCACGGGCGGAACCATGGCCTACCAATGGGGAACCATCAACGGACAGATTACAGGAGGACAGGGGACTTTGATGGCTACCGTCAACAAACCCGGGCAATACACCCTGATTGTAACCAATACCGCCAACAATTGTACCGCCACCTACAATCTTTTGGTAACGGCAGACATTGCGGCCCCGCAGGCAGATGCCGGAGCAGATCAGGTGCTGGATTGCACCAAACCCTATCTGACCCTCAATGGTTCAGGCTCTAGCACCGGCGCCAACTATACCTACAACTGGACGGCACAAAGTGGTTCGGGGTTTGTTTCCGGAACGAATATTCAGAGTGTGGAGGTCAATCAACCTGGAACCTATCAACTTCAGGTTACCAATACCCAGAACGGTTGCACGGCTATTGACGAGGTAAGTATTCTCGCAGATGCCAATGATCCTGTAGTCAGCATAGCCAATCCGGCAATTTTGAATTGCATAACGCCACAGGTTAATCTTAACGCAATGGGTTCAAGCACTGGTGCTAACTTTACTTATGCCTGGTCAGGAATCGGATTGTTAAACGGAGGAACGGGCTTGAATGAGGCCGCTAATGCGCCCGGGGTATATACCTTGTTGATTACGAATACAGCAAATGGATGCACCTCCTCAGCCAGTATTACCGTCAATCAAGACATTGCGAAGCCTATTTCAGATGCTGGTTTGGACAATATTTTGAATTGTTCGAATCCACAATTGCAACTGGGTGGCGCAGGAAACCCAAGTGGCGCTTCTTATTCCTTCCAATGGGCAGGTCCAGGCATCCTTTCTGGAGGAAATACGGCCAATCCGGTAGCAAACCAGGGCGGGACCTATACTTTGACGGTGACCAACATTGCCAATGGTTGTACCAGTACCGACGCTGTCAATTTGAATACCGATTTTGCACAACCACAGGCAAATGCCGGCCCTGCGTTCCAATTAACCTGTGTAAACAATTCCTATGTACTCGGAGCAAGCGCCAGCACGGGCCCGAATTTCACCTATTCCTGGACGACCAATACCGGCAACTTCCTTACGGCAAGCAATATATTGAATCCTACTGTGAATGGGGCTGGAACCTACTTCCTGTTGGTAAGTGATACCAATAATGGCTGTACGCAAACGGCAAGCGTGCAAATAACCCAGGCCGCCGATGTTCCAGTTGCCGTAGCCCTCGATGCGCCCGATCTCACTTGCACAGTCAATTCTCTGGTTTTGAGCGGAACAGGTTCTAGTGTAGGCGCCGAATTTAGTTACACCTGGACGGCAACGCAGGGGGGCAACATATTGAGTGGCGAAAATACCCTGGCGCCCACCATTAACGCTCCGGGTTTATATACTTTATCCGTAAAAAACAACACCAACAATTGCGTCTCCAACTCCAGTGTGCTGGTTTCACAAAATATTGCCAAACCCAACCTGAATGCCGGCGCCAGTCCAACCCTTACCTGTGCCAACCCGAGCGTCCAATTGACCGGTTCCATTGGCAGCAATGGTAATTTTACTTTCGACTGGTCGGCAAATCCGGGTAATATTGTGAGCGGTAAAAATACCCTGAACCCCACAGTGGATGCAGCAGGAGTGTATTCCCTCACAGCAACAAGTGCGCAAAACGGTTGCACCAACTCAGCGACGGTTGTTGTAAATGTGGACAAAACTGCGCCAAATGCAGTGATTGCCAATCCGGCAACGTTAACCTGCACCGTAACGCAGCTTGCACTTGATGCAACTGCTTCCAGTAACGGAAACATGGCATATTCCTGGTCTACAGCCAACGGCAACCTCTTGAACCAGAGTACACCGCTTGCACCTGTGGTGGATAAGCCCGGGACTTATACTCTTTTGGTTAAAAACAACGACAATGGATGTACTCAAACCGCATCCGTTACCGTGCCTCAAGATGTGCAACTGCCCGTAGCACAGGCAGGGGCAGATGGTTTGCTGACCTGCACCGTCACCTCCTTGCAACTCAATGGGCAGGGTTCCAGCCAAAATGGAAACTATTTCTACCAATGGGATACCAACAACGGGCAAATTCTGGTTGGCGCCAACGGGCTGACACCCACCATCGTGGCTGGAGGAACCTATACGCTTTTCGTACGCAACAACACAAACGGATGTACCGCTACCGACGCAGTGTTGGTTAATGTAAATACCCAGGCTCCGGTTGTCGCCATCGCCTCACCCGAAATCATAACTTGCACAAAACCTGAAATTACCCTGGATGGCAGCAATTCCGATAAGGGACCCGGCATTGTTTTCAGCTGGAGTACCCAGGATGGAAACATAGTAAGTGGAAATACGCAAAACAAGGCGCAGGTTAATGCATCGGGTACTTATTTGCTCACCGTTTTGAACAACAACAACGGATGCTCCAGTACTGCGAATGCGGTAGTAAGCGACAACATCCTTTTACCCGTTGCCAACGCCGGAAATGCATTTACCCTTACCTGCTCCATCAATTCGGTAATTTTGCAAGGTTCCGGCTCGAATGGATCCATTTATACCTATAGCTGGTCCAGCTCGGCCGGACAACCGATAACAGCATCCAATACGCTCAACCCAAGTGTAAATCAGCCAGGAATTTATACCCTCACCGTGCTAAATACCACCACAGGTTGTAAAAAATCGGATGAAGTTGAAGTTTTCCGGGAAACGAATGTGCCAACCGCATTCGATTTCAAACTCGACAAGCCCGGATGTAAAGACAATGACGGGGTGATTACCTTCGGCGCAGTGAAAGGCGGTTATGGACCTTACATGTATTCCATTGACAATGGGAAAACCTTTGTTTCTGATCTTGATTTTAACGGTATTGTACCCGGCTCTTATGATCTGTGGATTCAGGACATCAATGGTTGTGAATTCCACCAGCCCTTGCTTGTACCCAAAGCACCAGATCCGGCCATTACGCTGCCTGCTGAAATCAGCATCGTTTTGGGCGATTCGCTGCACATTCAATCGGTGCTGCCCGCAGGATATGCACTCAGTTTGATCGATACGATAATCTGGACACCCAATGACGGATTGTATTTTAAAGACAATACCATTCTGAGTCTTTTAAATCCGGGCGCAAAACCATTCAAGCCCACGGAATACAAGGTGACGCTGATCAGTACAGACGGCTGCGAAGCCAGCGACCGCATTTTAATTCGGGTGGATAATGAACCGCGGGTGTATATACCCAATATTTTCACGCCAGATGCAGAAGACAGCAACAACAATTTGGTGTACATCTTCTCCGATGATGCTCAGGTGGTTCGGGTCAATAGCTTCCAGATTTACGACCGCTGGGGCACCTTGGTGTACCGGGCTCAAAATTTCCTACCCAACGATCCAGCCCAAGGCTGGGATGGAACCGTTGACGGGAAAAAACTGGATCCGGCCGTGTTTGTTTACTATGCAGATATTCTCCTGATTGATGGCCGACGCCTGCTGTTTAAAGGAGATGTTACACTGATGCGCTAAATTGGACTTTGATATACCGAACGCTGCCCATAATTTAGGCCAAAGGCCATTAACAAAAGCAAGCAACGCGCAGGATTGAATACCTAAATCGGCTGTTTTACTCCGGTAAAACAGCCGATTATTTTAAATTTTACCTAATATTATACCACGATTCCCCGGATTTTGTGGATAATTCAGGATGGATTACGATGATTTAAAATGATTTATAAAGATCGTTATGCACAAAATCTGGCGGTGTAAAGTATAAATGGTTTAAGCCGGCTTTAAGGGTTTCCAGTACAAAATCAATTTCAGCTTTCGTTACAATCAATGCCGGTTTTAAATTCAGGATGTTTCCCTGAATGAGCTTGAAGGAAACGCCCCGATTCATACAGAAATTCATCAAATTCTGGGCCTGATCTATGGCGCGCGCCTTGCTGTAGCGATCGAGTACCAAGTCGGCAGACAAGTTGAGTCCCATGCCGCTGACATTGCCAATGATGGGAAATTGTTCCTGCAAGTCCAGCAGGCCTTCGCGGAAATAAGCGCCCAGGGTGGCCGCATGTTCCGCAAGTTTATCCCTTTCCACCACTTGTATCATCGCCAATGCGACCGATGCACACAGTGGATTTTTTTCGTGCGTATAATGCCCGATCGATTTGTGATCGATCACATTGAGTTTTTCTGATCCAATAATACCGGCATAGGGTAGAATGCCGCCGCCAAAACCCTTTCCAATTACGATCACATCCGGTGTTACAAAATGTTCGGCGGCGAACATTTTTCCCGTGCGCCCGAAGGCCGTATAGATTTCATCAAAAATCAGAATTATATTGTGTTCGGCGCACAAGGCTTTTACATTTTCCCAAAAATATTTGGTCGGAACGGTGGAGTTGTAAAATATAGGTTCGCTCACCAGCGCGGCAATTTCGGGGTTGTATTCTATTTGCAATTTCAATTGGCGCAAATATTCATCGTCGATCTGCTCCTGATTGGTCCAGCCCCAGGGGTTGCGGTAATAGTCGGGCAATTCCAGGTGAATAGCGCCCGGCATCATGGGCCCCAGTCCGTCACGGAAATGCGGATCGGCGCCAATGGAAACTGCCTGAAAACCAGCGCCATGGAAAGTGCCATAATACGACAAGGTTTTCCATTTTCCCGTGTAATGTTTGGCCAGCATAACAGCCATTTCAATGGCCTCGGAGCCGCCAGGACAAAAAAGCACCCGATTCAAATCTCCTGGAGCAAGTGCGGCCAGTTTTTCGGCCAGTTCAACCGTCGGTTGATTGGTAAAGCGGCGTGGCGCAAATGTGAGTGCCTGCTCGATTTGCTTTTGGATGGCCTCTGTGAGGGCAGGGTGGTTGTAGCCCACCGTATGCACGCCGTTTCCATGCAGATCCAGGAATTTTTTGCCCGAGCCATCGTAAATATAGGCCCCTTCAGCCTTGGTAATCGCGTTGAATACGGGGGATGACAGGGTTTGATGGAAAAAAACGGCCGCATCGCGCGCCAATAAATCCCGGGTTAATTCGGATGGGCTGTTGTCGTCGAACAAAAACCGGTTATTTTCGCCTTGGTTGACTGCTTTTTTCATCGGATGAAAGTTTTCAGACACAAAGGTAATTCCGGGATATTGCCAGCGCGTGGTTTCGGCAAAAATTCCAGTTTTCTTAACCCATGCTGGATGTTAACGCCTGGGGGGTGGGGGAGGGCCCATGCGTTTGGTAGCCTCAACAATGATTTGATCAAATTTGGATTGCTGTTCCGGCCGACAAATTGCCCGCAAGGCGCGAAAATGTTCGAAGGTGTACAGTTCCATGGATTTTTGGGCCATCGCGATGGAATCTGCCACCGCCATCATGCGTACACTGTCGAGTGCAGGCGCGGCCAATAACTGAAACAAGCGTTGATGGCGATCGCTTTGGGCGCGCATAAATTCGGCATTTTTTTGCTGATGCGCTTCCCGGATTTTGCGGTATGCCTCTTTCTGGTCGGCATCGAGTTTTAAAGTCTCTTCGAGGTAGCGACCCGGCCCGCCTTGCGGCCCAGGTGGGCGCATGAGCCACAGGAAGGTGATCAGTCCCAGATTGGCGGCTAATAAAACGAATATAATGACTTTGTGAAATTTTGATGTATTCATGGTTGGGCTTTTTGCATTTATAAGTCAAAGGGTTGGTTTATGGAGAAGTATTCCTTTGCCAACTGACTGGATGCATCGCTGTTTCGGGCAAAATGGGGTTGGTTTTTGAGGCAGGTAATAATGTTGACAAACAACAAAAAGGCCAGGCCTGCTGCAACCATCCATTGTTGGGCATTTGACATCCGAACCTGCATGGCACGCGGCCGTTCCTGCATGCGGGCTGCCAGTTTTTCATACAAATTGGCAGGGGCGGGGGCTTTTTCCATGCCTTCGAGCGAAGCCAACACCGATTCTATCCATTGATCTTTTTCTTTCATACCCTTTGGATGTTTATTTGCAAAAAAACTTGCTTTTAATCCTTGTTGTTTTCGTAAAAAGTGCTCAAAATTTTGCGCAACTGCTGTTTTGCCCGGAACAACAAGGATTCTATTGCCGGAATTGACAGATCCATTACAGATGCAATTTCCGCATAGGGCATATCTTCCATTTTATGCAACAAAAAAGCGGTCTTTTGTTTTTCCGGAAGTTGCTCAATTGCCCTGAACAGGAAACGTGCATTTTCCTGTTGTTCCATTAAAACGCCAGGATGTACAAAATGTGGCGCCTCTGAGGTGCGCGTTTCGTGGATAGATTGAACATGGCCAAATCTTTTCTTTCGCTTTTGATGCCGAAGCATTTCCAGCGATTTGGTCACGGCAATGCGGTAAATCCAGGTCGACAGTTTGGAATTGCCTTTGAATTGCTGAATCGACTGAAAAACCTGCAAAAAGACTTCCTGGGTAACATCTTCCGCATCGTTGGTATGTTGCAAGATGCCAAGAACGATGTTGTACACAAATGTGCCGTACCGCTCTACCAGGGCACGATAGCCTGTAGCGTCATTTTCCAGCAACAATTCGAGCAATACATCGTCAGTCAAGACCCTTGTTTTTTTGTGTACTTTAGCCGCCAGATTTTGTGCATAACGATCTTTATAAATCATCGAAATCCATCCTGATTTATCCACAAAATCCGGCGAATCCTG
>JAGWYI010000196.1 GCA_018969455.1 Bacteroidota bacterium
TGATGATCTTTTCCGATTCCAACTGCACTTTGGGGTAACGCTCCCGGAATACATCGGCATAAAGCCAATGGGTGGTGGCACGGCGCCCGTCCAGCAAACCGGTTTCGGCCAACAGGAAAGCGCCGGTGCACAAACTGACCACCGCGGCGCCTTTTTTATACCTTTCAAAAATCCAGGGCAAAAAGGCTTTGTTGGGATCCAACTGGTTTTGCGGATCAAACGAAAAGGCTGGAATCACAATGACATCGGAGGCCGGATGCGAATCTACCGTCAGGTGGGGCTTTACGCTGAATACATCGCGGTGAAAATCGTGTTGCGGCCGAAGTCCAATGAGTTTAACATCAAATGCAGGCTTTTTGCCTTGCATACCCAGGTAATCATTTACCCAGTTAAATATTTTATACGGCCCGATTACGGTACTTAAAATGATGTTGTCGCTTGGTACAACAATAGCCAGTTGTTTCATTTACATGAATTTAAAGTACGATGGAAGGGTGCGGTTTCAGGATTTTTTTCCATACAAAGGTAAGGCGGAAAATTGGCGCAAACCACCCTGCAACTTGGCGTTTTTGTACAGGGTCAGCGCTTGAAAAGGAGGCTAATTTTGTCCCATTCTTAAACAAAAAAACGAAAGATCATGGAAAAAATGAGCAAAAACACCAATTCACTCAACTGGTTTGAGATTCCTGTAACCGACATGGATCGCGCACGGAAATTCTACGAAACTGTTTTCGAAGTTGAGATGGAAAACCAGGAAATGATGGGCATGCAAATGGCCATGTTCCCCTACGACATGGAAGCGGCCAATGGTCGCGTATCCGGCGCCTTGGTGAAAAGCGAAAACCACGTTCCGGGCATGAACGGCGCAGTGGTGTACCTGAACGCCAATCCCGACATCCAGGCTGTACAGGATCGCATTGAACCAGCTGGCGGCAAAATTATTATGGGCAAAATGCACATCAGCCCAGAAGTGGGTTATATGGCTTTTTTCGTTGACACAGAAGGCAACCGCATGGCGCTGCACGCAGGCAATTAATACACGCTTGAAGAGGCTGCAATTGCAGCAGCCTCTTCTTTCCGTATGATATATACTTTACGCCGCCAGATTTGGTGCATAACGATCTTTCCAAATCATTTTAAATCAATAAAATCTATCCTTATTTATCCTCAAATTCCTGCGAATACCGGTATAAAAAAACTGCATTAGATATTAATTCCAGTACCTTTAGGGCAACCAATTAAAAGCCTTTTTATGAAACGTTTCCCCTATCTAATGCTTACACTCACCGGGTTGCTTGCTTTTTCCTGTAACAATAAAGAAGAGCCGACCCCTGTACCAAATCCTTGTGAGGATATCGCGATTTTAACCAAGCCCATTGATGCTACCTGGCTGACACCCGATGTGTATTTCAACCAGGATTTCAAACCCATTATTACCGCCAATGAAGTAATTTTCAGTGAATTACCTTTTTCCGGACCAGAGCGACTGGTGGGGCTTGACAAAGAAACCGGAGAACTAAAATGGGAGGCAAAAACACCTTGTTTGTTATCCGGAAACAACACCCAGTATGTGCAAAACAAGGTTTATTTTGTAAATCAATTGACCAACCAGTTTTCCGCGTTTGACCCCCTTTCCCAAACATTTTCTGTTTTGTGGGATTCCGACACCACAAATGCCATCCTGTCTCCGTTTTTTCTGGTAGATGAAAGCCATGTTTATCTGACTCTTGCCTACCCGGTCATTCAAGGCGCCTTGTACAATTTGGCTTTGGTTGATGTTGATTTGGCAACCGGATTGTCAACGGAATTGTACCGGTATAACATGCGATTCACCTATTTTGATTACATTGGCTTCAACGATTTTCGCCTCTCAAAGACTTCAAGTGGCGCCAAAATGCTTGCTTTTATCCAAACGGAATACCAAGATGCCGCCGGTGTTGTCAGCAAACTGATTTCAATCAATTTGCAATCCAAACAACTCCTAAAATCGATTCAACTTCCAAAATATTACCTTAGAGGCTCTGATCAGTTGCTGGTGGACCAACAAACCGCCTGGGTGCTAATAACAGACGCTGATGTAAGCGGGTACAATTTGGAAACAGGCGCCACTTTGTGGAAGGTAGATGCAAATGACTGTAAAAATATACTGCAAACAAAGGATAGAATCATTTTGGTGGGCAATGCAACGGTTCGGGCCTACCTGTCAAATACGGGTACGGGTATATGGGAGCAAAAATCAACGCTAAGTCCGGTTTATCTGTCTACCAGAACAACCATACTCGACCATCTCGGGAGCATATATATTATCCGAAATGAGTCGATTGCGAAAATAAATGTAGAAACCGGCTGTTTTTTGGCCGCTCAGCCCATTACCCAGTTGCCAAAGGGGAAAGCCATTTACGGGCTTGAAGCTGATTCCTCCTTGAAATCTTTATACTTTGCTTTGGATAAACAGATGTTTAAAATTCGTTTGGATTTATAAATTGCCTGGAGTGGAGGCCATTCTGTTTAATTTTAAAATTGGAAAAAGTCGGCAGATTTAACCAAATTTGAAGGCAACTCGCCTATTTTTGCGCACGTATTCATCAAATGGGCCCATTGTAGGGCATCGTTTAATTTTTGCTGCGCTGAATTCCACATCATCATGGCCAATATTCTATTTGAAGTAAAAGATCAGGTTGCATACATTGTGTTTAACCGTCCGGAAGTGTACCATTCCATGAATCATGCCATGCGCCTTGAACTGATTGAAGCGCTTGACGCTTGTACGGAGGATTCAAATGTGCGTGCATTATACCTCACAGGTAGTGGAAAAGCTTTTTGTGCAGGGGAAGATTTGCAGGAAATTACGGATCCGAAAGGACCTAGCTTGTCTACCATCATCGGGGAAGGTTATAACCCGATTGTACAAAAAATCCGGGAAATGCCCAAGCCAGTGGTAGCGGCCATCAACGGCGTAGCGGCGGGGGCGGGCGCCAACATCGCCCTTGCCTGTGACATTGCAGTGGCAACAGCAAGCGCATCCTTCACCCAGGCTTTTTCTAAAATCGGACTGATTCCCGACAGCGGAGGGACCTGGACACTTCCCCGTTTGGTAGGGATGCAGCGCGCAACAGCCCTTATGATGCTTTCCGACAAAATTACCGCTACCGAAGCCGCCACTATGGGGCTTATCTGGAAGGTCTTTCCCGATGATGCATTTGAAATAGAAAGCAAAAAATTGGCCATTACCCTGGCCAATATGCCAACGCGTGGTTTGGCACTCACAAAACAGGCGCTAAACCAGGCATTTACCCATCCATTTGCCCAACAATTGGCCTTGGAAGACCAATTGCAACAAGAGGCCGCCCAAACCCACGATTATCAGGAAGGGGTCGCTGCATTTTTAGAAAAAAGAAAACCCGTTTTTAAAGGGAAATAAGCTGGTTGCGTTGCATTTCCCTCCGGTAAAATCGTGAAATTGAGCCCTTTTCGCATTCGTTTGCCCCGAACCCGTCAGGCACTCCGGCGCTGGCTACAAGGCTTTTTGCTGCTGGCATCCTTGCTCATGGCGCTGAGCCCCGACCTGCGCTATTACATATGGACATTTTTTGAATATCCGTTTCATTACAAGGAATACAAACATTTCGGAATTCGAATACCCTCCGGGTATTCCATCCACGGCATTGATGTAAGCAAATATCAGGCACGGATTGATTGGAACAGGGTAAAACAAATGAAGGTTGGGGGCATAAAAATCACCTTTGCCTTTATTAAAGCATCAGAGGGTACCTGGATGAAAGACCCCCAATTTGGCAATAACTGGGAAAATGCCCGAAAAGCAGGAATTATACGCGGTGCTTACCATTATTTTTACCCCGATTTGAACCCACGAGACCAGGCCATCCTGTTTACCCGTATGGTACGTCTCCGTTCAGGCGACCTTCCTCCCGTTGTCGATATAGAGGAAGTGCGCGGCATGAGCAAGCCTCAAATTCAACGGTATACGCTCGAGTTCTTGCGGCTGCTCGAAAAAGGGTATAAGGTAAAACCCATCCTCTACACCAATCGGGATTTTTACAAGAATTACTTCATGGATGCCCAGGACTTTAAAGATTTCCGATTCTGGATTGCCCATTACCATGTAGCCGATTTCGATATGCCAGGCGATGCCAACTGGCACTTCTGGCAACACAGCGACCGAGGCAACGTAAATGGCATCAATGAACGGGTCGATTTTGACGTATTCAAAGGCGATACTTCCGATTTCAGGAAAATATGCATCCCCTGATCGGCCCGTGTAGGACAATTGTGGTTAATCCTTGGTTAATTCTGCCTGTTTTTGTTGGCTTGCCCATACATTTGGCCAATTAAACAACTTTCCATTTTTCTTTTCACTTGCACGATTTTCTTTTCGCATGAAAAAAACGCTTATGTTGTTGATCGCTATGGGGACTTTTTGCACACTCATGGCTCAAAACAAATCCCTTCCAAATGCCAATGTTAAAACCCTGGAAGGCCAAACCCTCAACATTCAAGATCTGGGTAAATCAGGTAAAATCACCATTATCAGTTTTTGGGCGATCTGGTGCAGCCCTTGTCGCAAAGAACTGGACGCCATCAATGAATATTACGAGGAATGGCAGAAAAAATACGACGTGGATGTGGTGGCCGTTTCCATTGATGATGCCCGCACGGTGGCCAATGTGCGCGGCGTGGTTGAAAAACACGGCTGGCCATTTCGCGTTATTCTGGATACACAACGCGAGTTTATGCAAGCCATGAATGTGACCAACCCGCCTTATAGCATGCTGTTAAACCAAAAAGGGGAGGTGGTTTTTGAACACATTGGCTACACTCCAGGCGACGAACTGGAACTGGAGGAAAAAATCAAGACCCTCAAAATGTAAAAACCGGTAAAATGCCGTTTTTACAAATAGGATCAAGGTATTTTATCAGTTCCTGTCTCCTTTTTTGAAGCAATTCAGCGCATTACACCTGTATGAAAAGCACTTGGCCTGACGATTTTTTTCTTGTTTGAAAAAAATCGTCAGGCTGAATGCAAAACCCGATTCAGATTTTTAAATCCATTATACCACTATTTACCAACGGGCATAATCTGGTGAGAAGTATCGGGGAAAACAAGTTACGATGCGGTTTTCCAGAGCCGTAAAAACAATACTTCTAAAGCCAGAAACAATAGCGCAAACACCACACACCAGCGCCAAAGCACAATCCCTTGGTCCTGGTCCCCTACAACTTGGCCAAAGTTGGCCTCTTCTTGCGCATCCAATACATGAAATTGTTTGGGTAAATCCGAAAATTGCGTCTGACAACGCAAATCGCTCTCTCGCCGGTCAAAGTTAAACGAGTACGTTGCAAGCGTCGAATCCGATTGCATGGCCAAAGTATACCAACCGGCAGCCTGTATTGATTTGCCGGGTGTTAACAACACTTTCGAGCCCAATACCCGCTGCTCGGGTATAAACTCTTGTCCGGCAGGAACACCTTCTACCGCTGTGCTGGCCGCATCATCTGCCGCCAATTTTAATTTGTAAATCGACTCTCCTCCCGCTTTCAATACATGCTTGGCCTCCAAAACCTCATCTTTGCCGATAGAATAGGCAATCTGTAAGCTTTTAGCGCCCGCAATGGCCATTTTAAACAACATGGGCACAAAAATTTCCCCATTCCGCACCAAATCAGAAATTTTATCATCAAGAGGTGCAGCATACAAATACAGGGCGCCAGCGCCTTGCTGAAATTTTGACATCAATGCCGATCCATCCCGATAACTCAATACCTGCTCTCCGCGGTTGCTGGCGGCTATCCGGAAATTACCCGTGGTAGTCGGCAGTCGCAAATTGGCACTTTTATTCAAATAAACATCCCGAAACACAAATGTTTCCAGGTTGATTTGAGCGCCCTGACGTTTTTGATTTTCAAATGCACCCAACGGACCAGCATCGAATTGGGCAAGAAATCCATTAAAACTGGATAAATTGGCGTTTTCTCCAGGAAAAACCACAATGTTGCCTCCATTCTGGGCGAATGCTTTTAACTCTGATGCCAATCCACTCGAAACAGCAGTTAAATCATTGAGCACTATCAATTGGTAATCTCCAAATTTGGAATAATCCAGCGCACGGGCATCGGCATGGTCTAATTGAAAATATTTTGGCCCAACAAAGGCATTCTCCAGATATTTATTCAATTTCCCGTTATTGATATCCAATACCCGAATGTGCTCTGCCACATAAAAGGAAAAATAATAGTCGTCGTCAAATTGAATGGGATAATCGGTGATAGACACACGGGCTGTATGCCAGCCTGGCTGGAGAATGTTAAAATGCACCGTATCCAGTCGGGATGCCCCGGCGGGTATCTTTACCGCACCCACCGGTTTGGTCTGTCCGTCATGCCGCAGGGAAAGCCGCACTTCTTCGGCGGTTTCGTTGCCCCGATTCGAAATTTTTACCAATAAATTGGCTGGCTGGTTGAGTATTTGTACCGGATTGTCGAACCAGACCGAATCGATAGACACATTGTTTTCCTGCACTGCGCGCATGGGCACGAGATTTATGGTCAACAGCGAGTCCTTAAATTCACCCAGATCGCTGATGTTCTGCTGAAAATCGCTGATGAGAAAAGAAACCTTGTTTTCTGCCTTGCCCATGTTGAGGCATTGTTGCTGGCGCTGAAGTACTTTCGACAAATTGCGCGATGCCGGAGCCGTTCGGATCTCATCGATGCGCAACAAGGCCTCTTCCTTGCTCACCAGGCGTTGATCTCTCCCCTCAAAATCGTTGGTCAGTACCTGGAAGCGGTCGTCGGGCGCATAGGCGCTTACAATATCGCGCGCGCGTTGCTTGGCCAGTTCCAGCAAAGGGGCCGCCTTGGATAAGGCATTCATGCTGAATGAGTTATCAATATAGAGCGAAACAGACTTTTCACCTTTTTTTACAGCAGTCGACAAGGGAATAAATGGTTGTGCGAAGGCCAATACCAAAAAAATGACCGCCAGACAACGCATCAACAGCACCAGCAGGTTGCGCAGCCGACGCCGGTTGCTGGTTTCTTCTTTTACTTCCTTTAAAAAACGCACATTGGTGAAATACACCCGCTTGAACCGACGAAAATAAAACAGGTGGATGATAACGGGAATCGCCAATGCTGAAAATGCAAACAAAAATGTCGGAAATAAAAATTGCATACCGTGTGGTTTAGTCTGGTAAAGACGCAAAAAACGAAAAAATGTTTGCCTTCGCGCCTTCAAAAATCGGACAAGCGCCGAAAAGGCCGCAAAGTTGGGTTATTTTAGACAAATTTGCCATTACCATCCTTTAAATTCAATCTCAAAATCCTTTTATCCACGCTAAAATCCCCAAAATCAATCTCCCAAAATCCCGAAATCCTTAAAATCCCGGTATACATTTGCCCCGCGATAACACAAAATTTACCCGAATCCATTTTCATGACACAGCCTGCTTCCAGCGCCCGACTGCGCAACCTCGCCCTCGCCCTTTTGTTGGTGGTCATTGCTGCCGCCGTTTATTTCTGGAAACCGATTCA
>JAGWYI010000002.1 GCA_018969455.1 Bacteroidota bacterium
GAAACCCTTGCAAAAGCCTTGCACGATGCGCCGGAACGCATGCAAACCGGCCCCGCCATACGCGGCGATGTTGAAACCATCAACCGACACTTGCATTTGCTGGAAAAACATCCAGCCTGGCGCGAATTATACCTCGGACTCACCCACAGCATCAACCGCGACTTGCAGCTCTGATTTGCAGGCTTTTGATTTTTGTATGTTACCTTTGCCCGCATGTTCAACACCAATCAGAAAATCGGCATTTTGGGTGGCGGTCAACTCGGAAAAATGTTGTGCCTCGCCGCTGCCAATTTCGACTTTAAAACTTATGTTCTCGACGCCAAATCCGATTATCCGGCAGCCAGCGTTTGTACCGCTTTTTCAGAAGGCGATTTTAAAAATTTTGACCACGTATGGGAATTCGGTCAGGATAAAGACCTGATTACCATCGAAATAGAACATGTAAATACCGAAGCCTTGCACGCGCTCGAGCAGGCAGGCAAAACCGTACACCCCTCCCCGCGTGCACTCGATCTCATTAAAGACAAAGGCCTGCAAAAGCTGTTTTATCGGGAAAACAACATCCCAACTGCCGAGTTCGAACTGTTTGACGATGAAAAAGCATTAAAGGAAGCCGTAAATTCCGGCCGTTGGTCACTTCCCTTGGTACAAAAAACACGCACCGCCGGTTACGATGGAAAAGGGGTGGTTATTTTGCGCAATCTGGCCGATTTAACTGAAAAAATACTGCCCGGCCCCTGTCTGGCAGAAAAATTGGCGCCCATCCAAACCGAAATTGCCGTAATTGCCGCGCGCAATGCCAACGACGAGGTAAGCCTTTTTCCCGCCGTAGAAATGGCGTTCCATCCCGAGGCCAATTTGGTTGAATGGCTTATTTGTCCGGCACGCATTGCGCCCCTTGTAACAGCCGAGGCCGAAGCACTCGCCGAACGGGTTATCCGCACTTTTGATGTGTGCGGCCTCCTGGCTGTGGAAATGTTTCTCACCACCGATGGCCAATTGCTGATAAATGAGGTTGCGCCACGCCCGCACAACAGCGGCCACCATACCATCAACAGTGCTGTTACAAGCCAGTTTGAACAACATTTACGGGCTATTTGCAATCTTCCCCTGGGAAATACCGAACAAATCATGCCTGCCGTGATGCTCAATGTATTGGGTGAGCCTGCCTACAAGGGGCCGGTTCGATACGAAGGCGTTGACGCTTGTTTGGCATTGCCCGGCGTACACCTGCACTTGTACAGCAAAGCCCACACTGCCCCTTTCCGAAAAATGGGACATGTCACCGTCACTGCATCCAATTTGAAAACCGCGCTGGAAAACGCGCAATTTGTCAAAAACACCTTAAAAGTTACATCCTGAATGGTTGCCATCATTATGGGTTCCGATTCCGATCTGCCAGTTATGCAAAAAGCGGCAGATATTCTACAGCATTTGGCTGTACCTTTTGAAATGACCATCGTTTCGGCGCATCGAACCCCCGCGCGTTTGTTCGATTTTGCCCAAAATGCACATACCCGGGGCATTGAAGTTGTAATTGCAGGCGCAGGCGGCGCTGCACATTTGCCTGGTATGGTCGCGGCCATTTCTCCCCTGCCTGTAATCGGCGTGCCCGTAAAATCGTCCAATTCCATAGACGGTTGGGACAGCATTTTATCCATCCTGCAAATGCCAGAGGGGGTACCTGTAGCCACAGTGGCCCTCAATGCAGCCCGCAATGCGGGTATTTTGGCTGCACAAATGCTCAGTTTAAAAGATCCCAATCTTCAGGAACGCATTGTGGAATACAAAAAACTGATGGAATCCACCGTTTTGGAAAAAGCCCAAAAAATGGAGGACCAACGCTAGCACTTTTTAAGAAAAACCGGAGTATCCCGGCATAACTTTCAATACATCAACCCTTTATGACTTCCAAACTAACAAAAATTGCCTTCCTTGCACTTTTATTCTGCGCGTTTTTGAACGCCCAAATGCAGGCGCAAACCAGCAACAAAAAAGTTGCCCTCACTACTTTTTTTGTGCGTCGCCAAATCGACATGTCGGAATTGTCGGTTCAGGCACAAAAAGGGGCCGAGATGTTGAAAACCGTGAAAGACTCGGCTTTCAATCTTGAACCCATGTTGAACGATTTTAAAAAGGTATTTTTCGAGGATTATGCCAAAAATTTCAACTTCATGCTGATGCCCGAAACCAGCGTGCTGGACAATCCGGATTACAAAGCTTATGCCGAGCCTGTATACGACGATGCCGTGCATCCGGTAGTTCCTCCGGGCTACAAGGTGATGTTTCCCGGGTTTTTCCTGCAAAAGAAAGAAGACCGTGCCCAAAACGAGATGCTCAAAATATTCCCGGATGCCGATGGCGTCATGTTTGTGTTTATGAGTTACGGATTTTTTGTCAAGGCAGCCATCGGCGGCACGGGCGCTGCCGGAATACGGGCATACTGCCACATTTGGCTGTACAACAAAGAAGGAAAAGTTGTTTTTAAAGTAAATGAGGGCGCCACATCCAAAGGCTCTGTTGGTTTGGTTGGCGGCATTCCTGTGATGGGCGTGGATAAAGTTTTGCCATTGTGCAAAGATGCAACCACCCGCTTGCTGGAGGATTTAAAAGATCGCTTGCCCAAAATGCTGAAAAAGGCGGGCGAAAAACTGTAAGAAACTGTTTACCTCATTTTGGAGCCTGTAAAAATGCCTATTTTTACAGGCTCTCTCCTATTAAGCCTTATCGCCCGTGTACCCCGCCAGATCCCGAAATATCTATTTTGGTTGTCGGCTTGCCGCCGTATGAAATTTGGCCGCTTCCGCTAACGCTGGCATCCAGGTATTTGTTTACCGTTCCACAATCCAGGAACCCGGATCCCGATACACTTGCTGCACTGGAATCAGAACGCAGGTTTTGGCCTTCTATCTGTCCGCTGCCACTGATAGAAGCATCCAACGAATTGGCTTCTCCCCCTACAACGATGGATCCACTGCCGCTGATAACCGCATCCAAAACCCCACAATTTAAGTTCTTCACTTGAATGTTTCCGGAGCCGCCGAGGTTGAGGGCTAATTTTGCAGCTTTAATAGAATCTTCCGAGGTAATGTTGCCACTTCCTTGCAGGGAAAGCAAATCCAGACTGGGCGCCCAAACCTTTACTTCCACACCTTGAGAATTCATCACATTGGTGTCAAAAAAAAGGCTGAGTTCTCCGTTCGAAACTTCCGTTTTAAGGTGTGGCAGCAAATTTTCCTGAGCCTGAACCTCTACTTTAAAAACATCGGAAACAAAGAACTGGACATTTCCGGCCAGGTTGGCCTCCAGGGCGTGAAAGCGGGGCACTTCCCGGATCTCCGTTTTAATGGGCCCTTTCCCGGATAGGCCGAAAAATGAAAAAGAAAGGAAGCGTTTGCCCAGAACAAAAATTCCCACAAGGAGCATGAAAAGCAGCAGGTAGCGCATGATTTATCGTTTATTTGTTGTTTCAAAAATGCGATTTTTTTTAAAATATCCGGCACGCTGCCTATTTTTGTGTTTGTCATTCGACATAACTCATTGAAAAACAGCGCCTAGTTTGATTGCACATGCAGCCAGCGCGGCCGCATGTTTATTCCCTAAGACACCTTGTTGGTGCTTCAGGTTACAATATAGACACATGAAATCAATTTTTCCCACTTGTTTTTTGCTTGTATTCATCGCATGGATGCAGGCGGGTTTCGTTCAAGCTCCGGTAGTATCCTGGAAAACCGAAACAGACCACAATTTTGGGCAGGTAAGGCAGGGATATCCTGTAAAATTTACTTTTCAGTTTACCAACATAACCCAGGAGCCGGTGTTGTTGCAAACCGTACGTACAACCTGTGGGTGCACGGCAGCCAAATGGCCGGAATCGGCCATCCTGCCCGGGGAAACCGGAGATATCCTGATTGAATACGATACTTATAAAAGCGGCGATTTTGAAAAGAAAATACGGGTTTTCTTTGACAAGCAACGAAAACCGGAAATTTTATGGATAAGGGGCAGCGTGGATTAAACGCTTATTCGCTTTTAGAATTCAAACTTGAAAATACCAGGGCTTGCATAAAAGACTTCACGTTGTCAACCTGCTGATCGGCATGGAAATCGGTCAAACGCGGCAAATGATGCATAAAATAGGTCTGTAAATGAGCCATTTCCATCAGTGTACTGGCCAGGGAACGCGGATAAGGGTAGCTCGGGTTGTATTCGATAAAAAGTTCGGCAATGCGGCCGCAGAGGTCCTTGTAGGGCTTAAACAATTGAACCTGATTGATTTGATTCACCTCACGGGTAAGGTAGGTTTTGTTGCTTTCGGCAATCACAATTTGGTAAAGGGCTTTTTTGTCGAGCCCCGAATTATCAAGGTCCTCTGGCAGTTCCTCCACCAGCAACTCAATCACCTTTTGGATTTTCTGTTCAGTGTCGTTCAGATTTTGGAGGTAAAAGACCACCAGATATTCCAGAAAATTCCAATAAAAGCTTAAGATATACAATAAAAGCCGGTGTTTGTTTTCAAAATACCGGTAAATGCTTGCTTCGGTGGTATGAATTTCGTCGGCAAGTTTTTTGAAAGTAAAATGCTCATAGCCCAGTTTATGCATCAAAACCAGTCCTTGGCGTACAATATTTCTTCCAAGTGGGGTGTCTTCAGGGTCCCGTAAAGCGAGCCGATCGTTTGGTGTGATTTTTATTTGAAATTGCATGTGGGAGATTGCTTTAAAAATGCAAAATTAAAAATTTAAGCAAAATTGGTGTTAGAACATTTGGTTTCACAACTTTTTTTGAGCAGTTTTTTAAATAACCGAAGGCGAACGGGAATTCACCGATAAAAACGGCCCGCTTATCTAAATTGAACAAAAAAAGGGTACTTTCAGAAATCATTTATGGTTTGTACTTCGTTATATACACAACATAAAATAAAGTTTTGTAAGTTTGTCGGTAACACGATGCTTCATCACTGAAAAGCCCATTGTTCCAACGATTCTTGAAAGAAATTTCAAGTTTTATTGTTTAAGTAATAATCTCCCATGTTTATGATCCAACACAATTCCTTGCCCGATCTTTTACAATCCATGGCCCAGAAGGGCTACCAATTTGCCGATGCGCATGTTGCAGCCATGCCTCCGGAATCGATTCAATCGGACGATTGGCGGCTCGATTCAGTTCAACAGGTATATCAAGACCCCAAAAAACAAGTAAAAGCGCTCGTAATTGCAGTTTCGAGCGAAAAACGGCGTATGAAGCTGGTATTCGTAGAAGTAAGTTCTCCGCAAGAAGCATTCAATCCAATGCATTTATTGCGTCGGCTTTTTCCACTGCAACATCCCAAGCGCCAAATTGTGCATCTTTAAAAACGGATTTAAAGATGCACCCTACCCGATTCTGGAAAAATCAGTCCTGTTCCCGGTAATCCATTGGATCCACATGGTCGAAATGGTGTCTGAGGCTCTGCAGGCCCTTGGTATTTTGTGCATCCAGGGTGAGGTCGTCGGTTACACTTGTTTCAAGCCAGGTATTTCCTGATTTGCGAAAAACCTGCACGTGCAAACCGAAGGCTTCTTCAAACAACCGTTCTACCTGCCAGGTTGGCATATCGTCTTCGATGTACAGGTTTCCGGAATGCGGATTTTTTTCAATTTGAATCAGTTTCTGGCTGGGGTCGTTGATCATAAACTTGGCGGGACTTCCCTTGTAGGCTTCGTGTTTTTTGGTAAAAAACCGCAAACTTAGGGCGGGAAATTGTTGGCTGAATTCGCGTTGTACTTCAGCAATGGTGCGTTCAATATTCAAATCAATTTTCATGGCAGCAGTGTTTAAGGTTAAAATGTCCAAATCGCCATCATTCCCAAAAAAGCTTGAATTTCGAAATGAAATTTGGGAAATAGACTAAAGTGTAGTCAGAACACCACACAAAACTGCTGTTTTGCCAATACAATAATTATGAGTCGAATCAGCACCCGCGTTGATTTATGTCAGCCTAGTCAATAGTCAACAGCGAGGATACACGGAAAATGCAGGAAATTGGGATTTTAAAGGCTTTTTGGCACTTTACGCTTCGTTTAAGGCGGTAATAAAGCATTTGGGATAAGATTTCCTGGCAACCTGTTTTTGTTGTGCTTCAGCGCTTTTACGGTCGGGATAGGGGCCCAAAATGAGGCGATAACTGGAGGGATTGCCATCAGCATCTTTTTGCACACGCACCAGTACTTTTCCGGGCCAAATTTTTTCAAGTTTGGCAACTTCAGGCAGTACATTTTGCGCATCATTAAGGGTTCCAACCTGAATTCCAAAACCGGTTTTACCCGCTTTCTTCATCTGAATTTTAAACAATTCTGAACTTCCGGCGCTTGCCTGACGCGGAGTATGTGCCACGCCGGGTTTGTTTTCATTGATAGAAGCGATGGTGGCCGGGCGTGGATCTGTGGGCGAATAATCAACCGAACGTGCTTTGGAAGTTTGGGGAATCAGCAAACGCGTGGAGCCGTTGGCCCCCGTTTCAGTAGAATAGCGCACCGGTTCCGGATCGCGAATCTCCTCGGTGCTGGTAGCAATAACTTCAATTTTTACATCTGCAACCCCTGCCTTGATCAAATTTATTTCGGTCGCAGCGGCACGGGAAAGGTCTACAATAAACCCGGCTTTGTATGGGCCACGATCGTTTACAGTTACGATAACTGCCAATTGATTGTCCAAACGCGTTACCCGCAGTTTCGTTCCGTAAGGCAGGGTTTTGTGTGCGCAGGTAAACGCATTTTTGTCGTATTTTGCACCACTTGCGGTTTTTCTACCATGTAAAGCATCCGAATAGTATGCAGCCTTTCCATATTCTTCAAATGAAGTGTGGGCAAAGGCTGGAAACAACATAAAACTCAGAAAAACAGAGCACAAAATTTGCACAAAAACGAGTTGGCGCATGGTACTTATTTTAGAAATGAACAATTATACATGCTGCAGCAAAACAGGCCGCAGATGAGAATAATCGTGGCAAATATACCAAGGTTTACCAAATTTAAAAGACCCTGAGGGATTGATCGGTCTGATTATTAAGGATTTATAAAAAGCGTAATACACAAAACATTGCCTGATTCAGCATTAACACCCATCATAATCAGGTGGCCAGGCTCCATTGCTCCCATATTTTTATGGTTTCAATTGCAGCCTTCACATCGTGTACGCGCAGGATACGCGCACCTTGTTGCAAGGCCAGCATGTGGGCAGCAGTTGTGCCATTTAATGCATTTTCAGGATTCACATTCAGCACTTTACATATCATAGATTTTCTCGAAATGCCTACCAGGACGGGTTTGGCTGTAACTGTTTCAAAAACCGACAAATTCTTCAGCAGGGCATAATTGTGCGCTATGGTTTTGCCAAAGCCAAACCCGGGATCCAGGAGAATGTCGTTGATGCCCAAAGTGTGCAGTTTTTTTATTTCATCTATAAAAAAATCAAGCACTTCGGTTACAATATCCTGATAATGGGGATCTAATTGCATATTTTGAGGTTGCCCCTGCATATGCATCAGAATATAGGGCAGGTTTTTCTGCGGCAAGTTTTGCAACCATGGATACAGTGTGGAATCGAGTCGACCGGCAGAAATATCGTTCAGCATGGATACACCGGCATCCAGTGCAGCCTGGGCCACTTCAGCGCGCCAGGTGTCGACAGACAGGATGGCATCGGGGAAGTAGCGCCGCAAGCGGGCAATGACCGGCGCCGTGCGACGGATTTCCTCCTGGGTTTCTACGGTGCTTGCGCCCGGACGGGAAGAAGCTCCCCCCACATCGAGCAAGGTGGCGCCTGCCTCCAGCATTTCCTCGGCCTGCCGCAGGGCCTGATCGGGCGTTTCCAGCCAACCGCCATCATAAAACGAATCGGGCGTTAAATTCAGGATACCCATCACCCGAGGCCTGGACAAATCGAGCAATTGACCGCGGCAATTTAAAGTCATAATCCTTTATTTATCGTTCAAATTTCGAATCCAGTTTTTAACCAATGCAATACCCTCCTTATGGGCCAGTTGGCGTCCCAGTTCAGGCATGCGAATACCCGGATCATCGCTTTCCATCCGGTAACACAATATGCTTTCCTGGGGTTTTCCGGGCACAATGGCATAGCGCAACTTACCGCTGCCGCGTCCGGCCGCTACCGGCGATTTATACACCCCCCATTTTTCTTTATCTGTCTGATTGTATTCCAAAAACAATCCGCTGGTACTGGCGGGGCCGTGTGGATTGTGGCAATGGGCGCAATTGGCATCGAGGTAGGCGCGCGCAGCAGCGTTCAATTCGCCCGAAAATTCAGCATAAGGGCTGAGCTGTGATAGTTTTGGCGCGTTTGATGCATCAAAATCGCCTGGAAGTTCCAGGATGTCGGATTTATGCCAGGATGCCAACTGGGATTCCGGGTTGCCAGCGCGTACCGTAATCCGGTTGAGTTGGCGGGCGGTGAGACCAATCGGGGTAAATACACCATCATACGAATGGCAACCTTTGCATTGGTTCAGGTTGGGAACCTGGTAATTCAGTGCTTGTTTGTTTCCTTTTGCATCGATCCAGGAAACAGGAAGTTCAGCGCCGGCTATTTCCAGGTGTGCATCGGTTTGGTCTTCATTCCACACATAAGTAAGGGCTTTCCAGCCCGTTTTTTCCCGCAAAAGCAGGCGTGTTTCGAGCAGTCGACGGCCTTTTTCGGGATGGGAGGCGTCGTTATAATAAAAAAACTGCTTGATGAGTACGGCGCCAGGCGGTAATTCGAAGGCTACATTGGCTTGATATTGCATTTTAGTACCTTCCGGCAAATAAACGAAGCGCGCTTTTTCGGCATAGTCGCTAAACAGCGGCGCGTTCACTTCGTATGGAAAAACCTGCCGAGTCGGATTCAAATCGGCAAGCGGGCCGGTAAAAAAGCCGTATTCCGACAAATTGGCCTTGGGTGCGGGCGCAGAAGGCGCCGTTGCAAGGCAGGTCAGTAGGCCCAGAAAAAAAAAGACACGCAAATACATGGTCCTCAAATTATTTCAGATTCCGGCAGTCGAAAGGCCTGGTATCCCGGCTGATGCCTTTAAATTTCTTATCTGCTTTCAAATTGGCAAAACTGCCGTTTTCATTGTCGTATACACAAATCTGGTATGGAGGCTTTAATCGACCGTTGGCCATCAACCATTCCGGATTTTGGATGCCATCGTATAAAATATGCGGCACGTTGCGGCCAAATTTCGTCCAGAATAAAACGCCCATTTTGTTTTTCCAGCTGGGCATGCGTTTTCCCATGGAATAAATGTTGTCGTGAACGTAAATGTTTGAAGGATATGGATTGTACTGTTTGTCCTGAAAAGGTCGTTCAACCAGGAAGTAGCTGACAATGGCGGTGGAAACCGTTTTATTTTCCCATATTTTATTTTCATAAATTTCTACATCGTTGGTAGCGAGCACCATTATGCCGGTTCCGGGCGGCACTTCGCCAACGATGTTTCCTTTAGGTGCGAAGTTGCGCAGGTTGTTGCGCGTTACCAGGTTTTTGTATACTTTAACGTGTCCGCCGCGTTTTTTGGGCAAGTCGGGCAGGTCGAACACCAGGATACCGCCGGTATTATCGAAGGCTTTGTTGTTCCATACCCATGCGTTGGTGGTATTTTCGATTTCGATGCCGGCCACATTATTTTTGGCTATACAATCGGAAACCCACACCGAATCTGATTGGCCAACATATATCCCGGCATCGGAGGCGCCTATGGCGGTGCAGCGTTCGAGGTGCACCTGGCTGCATTGCACGGGGTACAAGGCGTAGGAGCCGTTGCTGCTTTTGGGGCCGCCCGTCCAGCGTGCAGTAACGTCCTGAATATATAATTCTCTCACATTCTGCGCTTTAATCAAATCCCCCTTGCTGTCTTGGATGGTAAACTGTTCGAGGCGGATGTTTTCAGCGTTGGAGATTTTGAGTCCTTCGGCGCCTTGTTTCTGGTTTTTGAAGGACAAAATGGTATTATCCATTCCGGCGCCGCGCAGGGTGAGGTGTTTTTTGCCATCGATGGAAAGCGACCCGTTGAGTTCCATGATCCCGGAAGGCAGTTGAATCAGATCGCCGTCTTCTGCCAGGATGAGTTGGGTTTGGAGTTGTTTTTCCAGTTCGGGTTGGGCGATCGCGGTTTTAAATCGGAATAAAACCAAAAAAAGGGTAAAAGCCCAGGTAAAACGGTATTTTTTTACGAGGAAGCACATAAAATCAAGGTGTTGAATAATCTGTCGAAAAATCATTAAGCTACCTGTGTAAAATTGAGTCGAAAGATGGTCCCGACCCCCTGGGTTGAGCGTACATCCATGTGAATTTTATGGATTTTCATGATGCTGTCTACCAGCGAGAGGCCGATTCCGGATCCGCGTACATGGATGCTTTCGGAACTTCGGTAAAAGGGTTGGAAAATAAGTTGCAGGTCTTTTTCAGAAATACCGGGCCCATGATCGCTTATTTCAACGCGATGTTTACCCAGGGCATCGAAATGAATTTTAACTGAAACGCGTTTATCGGGCGAGAATTTGCATCCATTGTCCATCAAGTTCAGAAAAGCGGCACGCAGGAGGGGTTCATTGCCATGCACATAAAGATCCTCTTCCGATTCGGGCACCCCTTCCAGGTCAAACACCACATGATAATCTGGATGCAACCGGATCAAGGTTTCCCGGCATTGCAGCATCAGTTCGTCGAGGCGTACGTTTTCGAAGGGGATGTTGGTATCTTCGGAATAAACCCTTGCGAGTTGCAACAATTTTTCGGTGATGCCATTGAGTTCGTACATATCATCGAGTACCGAAGAGAGGGTATTTCGGTATTCTTGCGGGCTGCGTTCTGCTTTATCGAGGGAAACCTCGAGTTGGGAAATGATTACAGAGAGCGGGTTTTTTAATTCGTGGGAGACGTTAGAGATGAAGCTTTTTTGCATTTTAAAGGCAAACTGGATGCGGTCGAGCAGGCGATTAAACGTTTTTACGAGTCGGGCCAGTTCGTCTTTTTGAGATTTAACCCGCAAGCGAGCACTGAGGTCGTTGGGCAAAATTTGGTCTACCTGATTGATGATACGGGATACCGGAGCGAGCGCTTGAGCGGCATAGATCCATCCTCCTGCGGCCACGATACCGATGGCGATCAGAAAAGTAATGAGTAGAATGTTACAAAGGCGTCGGAGGTATTCGGAGCTAAATACCGATTCTCCCACGATGAGGTATTCCTTACCGCTTTGGCTGGTGTGTCGGAAACAGATCAGATTGCTTTTTCCGCGATCAAAATGGTATTCATTGCCTTTTTTGATGTTTTTGAGTTCTTGCGGGTTTAGCGGGTTGGCGTTGGGGTTAAAGGCGAATACTTTTTCCAGGTTTTGGTTGTATATGATGATGTTTTCACGAAAAGGCAGGGTTTTGCTGCCGGTATTGAGTTGATTGGCAAGGGGTTTGAGCGTCGATTCGTCGTGCAGCACCATTTCTGCTGTCATGAGGGATTTGGAGCGCAAGCCGGCATAAAATTCATTGATGCTGAATTCCCGGAATTTAAAATAGATAAAATAATGTGAGAACAGCAGGATTCCAGCTACGAGCAGGATAAACTGGAGGGTGAGTTTGCTTCGGATTTGCATGGCAAGCTTATTCTTCGGTTCGGAGGATATAGCCGTTTTTGAACTGTGTGTGGATTACTTTTTGGTTAAAACCTTTTTCCAGTTTTTTTCTCAAAAAGTTAACATAAACCTCCACCACATTGGTGCCGGTATCAAAATCGAGGTTCCAGACTTTTTCCGAAATTTCGGATTTAGAAATTACGCGGTTCGAATTGCGCAAAAAGTATTCCAGAAGGGCAAATTCACGGGGAGTAAGCAGGATGTTTAGGCCACTCCGGGTGCAAGTTTTGGCGTCGAGGTTTAATTCGATATCGGCATATCGCAAAATACTTTGATTGGCAAAATTACCATTTTTTCTGCGGGACAATGCCTTTATTCTTACCAAAAGTTCCCGAAATTCAAAAGGTTTCGTCAGGTAGTCGTCGGCGCCTGCATCAAATCCTGCAATTTTGTCGTCTGTTAGTCCAAGTGCAGTGAGCAAAATAACAGGAGTTTGATTACCTTTGTATCTTATTTGGCGAATTACATCCAGTCCGGTGACGCCACCCGGCAAAATAATATCGGATATAATGACGGCATATTCACTTTGGTCTGATAACATTAGTCCTGTAATACCGTCCAAAGCAAAATCGACTTCAATCTGGTGCTCTTCGAGGCCTTTTTTCAGGGTTTGAACCATTTTCGGCTCGTCTTCGATCAGCAAAACCTTCATAACGCGAAAAAATTTTGACAAAGCTACCTTCATTTTGGCCTAAATTCACATTTTAAGCCAATTTTAATCAATTTTAAAGCACGTTTTAATCCTGGTTTCCTGAAATGGCCCGTCCTTTGCACTCACAATCTCATGAATGTTTCACCAATTCAACTGATCATGCGTATTATTAAAAACTACTCCATTTATTTTTTGGCCCTATTGGCAGTGGGGATGACTACCTGGTCTTGTAACAAAGGAGATGACAACACAGTTGTTGTACCTACAATCAAGCAGGCAGCGGATTATAGCCACGATGTGGTTTCATCCTGGAATCAGCGGTTTCTCGAAATTGAACGTTATGCTGCAGGCTACCGCCCTGGTCCTGCTCCGCGTGCGCTGGCTTACATTGGTTTGGCCAATTACGAGGCTTGCATCTCCGCGATGCCCAAGTACAATTCACTTGCCTCCAGCTATGCGGGCCTAAGCATCCCCAAAGTTCAGGCTGGCTCTGAGTACTACTGGCCTGCCGTGGTGAATACCTGCACCGCTTATTTGATGCGCCGTTTTTTTGCATCCGTGGCTTCCGACAAGTATCAAAAGATTGACGAACTCGAAAGCCTGAATAACAGCCTGTTTGAAGGCCAAGCTAGCAAAGAGGTACTGGATCGTTCGAAATTATACGGCCAGGATGTGGCTGCTGCCGTATGGACCTGGTCAAAAACCGATGAAGTAGGCCACGATGCCTACCTGGATCCATTCAAAAATTATGACTGGACGCAGCACATTGCCAACCCAGGCGACTGGAAACCAACCTTCCCAGGCCCCGGCAAACCCATGTTCCCCAACTGGGGCAGCGCACGCACATTTGCAATTCAGGAAGCAGACAAACTGTGTCCAGCACCCCTGCCATACAGCGAGTCTACCACATCGCCTTTCTTTGCACAAGCCATGGAAGTGTATGCCAATACGGTAAATGCTTCTTATGAAAATGTATGGATCGCCGAGTTCTGGAGCGACGACCTTATTGACCTGACCTTCAGCCCCGGCCCACGCTGGCTGGCTGTCGCTGATCAAGTGTACTACCTGGAAAAAGTCAGTTTGGAAACGGCCCTTTACTGCAACGCCAAAATGGGTATGGCCCTGAATGATGCAGCCGTGGCTTGCTGGAAATCCAAATACTACTACAACCTCCAGCGCCCTCAAACCTACATCAACAAGGTAATTGACCCTTCCTGGAAACCACTGTTGTACAATCCGCTTACCAACCAAGACGGACTTACACCTTCCTTCCCGGCTTATCCTTCCGGCCACTCCACCATGGGCGCTGCCGGTGCAGAAGTGTTGACATCTGTCTTCGGCATCAATTATGCCATGAGCGATCGTTGTCACGAAAACCGCACCGAATTTGAAGGAAAACCGCGTTCCTTTACCCGTTTTTACGACATGGCGGAAGAAAATGCCTGGTCACGCGTACCCCTGGGTGTGCACTACCGCATGGACTCTGAAGCAGGCGTCAACCTGGGTTACCGTTGCGGCCAACGGGTGAACGCCCTGCCTTGGAAAAAATAATGTCAAACCCTTTTTGAGGTTTTCCGGCTATATTCTAATTGAATTTTAAGCCATAAGAGACCATCCAGATCGGATGGTCTCTTTTTCTTTGTATCTCCATAATCTAATACAAAATGAACACCACAAAAAAATGGATTGCCTTGCTGACCACGGCCTCAATAATGGCCTGCGGCAAAAAATCGGGACCTGAAGAACGTATTTTATATTACCCGAACAGCAACAAGGTTATGCGGAAATACACCGAAAACCAGGGTAAAATAGAGGGTAAAATGCAGGAATTTTACCCTGAAGGCCCCTTGAAAATGGAACGCGATTTTAAAAATGGCCTGGAAGACGGACTGAATACGCTGTATTATCCTGATGGACAAATTAAAGAAAAACAACACTTTGTACAGGGGGTGCAACAATTGGGGGATACCATTTTTTACCCGGGAAACAAACCGCAATTGATTGTCACCTTCAAGGATGGCAAAAAAAACGGGCTTTTGCAAAAATGGAGCCCGGAAGGTGCTTTGTCTTTTGAAGCAATGTACGAAAATGACGCACTAAAAACCGTTACCAAAACCCCAAACACGGTTGAAAAATCGGAAACCTCTAAATAGCCGATCATGAAAAAAATGCTTCTTTTTGGCGCCTTACTCGGCGCCCTTCCGCTTTTTAGCCAAAATACCCCGGCAGATAGTACCTTGACCAAAACTTTGAAACAGGTAATGATTGCCCGGCAAAAAAGCAATCTCGAACGCCTGCCCGATATCAAGGATGGCTATTTGTGGTCGGGCAAAAAAAATGAGGTGATCAATGTACAAGGTCTGGACGCCAACCTGACCGAACGGGTGCCCCGCCAGATTTTTGCCAAAATACCCGGGGTATTCGTATATGATATGGACGGAACTGGCAATCAGATCAGTATTTCAACCCGCGGACTCGATCCGCACCGGGGTTGGGAGTTTAACATTCGGGCCAATGGCGTGATTACCAATTCGGATATGTATGGCTACCCGGCCAGCCATTTCAGCCTGCCCATGGAGGCCATCGACCGGGTAGAACTGGTGCGCGGCACCGGAGCGCTCCAATACGGCGCCCAATTTGGAGGTATGCTCAATTATGTCATGCGCAAACCCGACACCACCCGCGCGTTCAGCCTGGAAACCGTTAATGCATTGGGTTCTTATGGGGTTCTGAGCAATTATATTGGTGCAAGTGGTAAAATCGGTAAGTTCTCGTATTTTATATATGCCAACCGACGCGTTGCAAGCGGATATCGAGCGAACAGCGACTCCAAATTCGGGGCAGAAGCTTTGGTACTGAATTACGAAGCCTCCCCCAAATTGAAGTTCAATTTCACCCTTGGCCATTCTAATTACCGGATTCATCTTGCCGGTATGCTCAATGACAGCATGTTTCGGGAAAACCCTCGACAGGCTTCCCGTTCGCGCAATTATTACAGCCCAGATATTTACGTACCCTCTTTTACCAGCACCTGGAACTTCCGCCCAACAACCCAGTTGAAATGGACCGTATCGGCGGTATTGGGCTCCCGAAACAGCGTCATGTTTGACAAACCCGTAACCACGGTCGACAAAATAGATCCAGTTACGCTTCAATACGCGAATCGTCAAGTAGATATAGATCAATTTAACAGCTATACTACCGAATTGCGTCTGTTGCAACAATATGTTTTCTTGCGCGAGATTTCTGCCTTGTCGGCGGGTGTCCAATACATCAACAATGATTTGCACCGTCAGCAATTGGGCAAGGGAACCACTGGTTCTGATTTCAATTTGAGTTTGGTTACGCCCGGATTTGGCCGAGATATGCACTTGAAAACCCAGAACATTGCCTTTTTTGTAGAAAACAAATTTCAATTGTCTTCCAAATGGTCGCTTACGCCAGGTATTCGCGTGGAAAGCGGGGTATCCAATTTAACTGGAAAAATCAGTTATTACAATTCCGACAGTTTAAAAACCAGCATTACGCATCGTTTCCCCCTGTTGGGCCTAAACAGTACCTATCAATTGGGCGCCGCCCAAAGTGTATATGCTGGCTGGTCACAAGCCTATCGTCCGGTGATTTTCAAAGACATCATTCCGGGATCGGTGTATGAATATACCGACAAAAACCTTAAAGATGCTTTTGGTTACAACCTGGAATTTGGGTATCGCGGGGCAGCCGGTAATTTCCGTTGGGACCTGAGCGGCTTTGAAATGCGATACAACAACCGACTGGGCAGCGTTGCAGTAGAGCAAAACGGAACTGTGACTATTTTTCGAACCAACATCGGAGATTCACGTACCCGTGGCCTCGAGGCATTTGCGGAGTATAGCTGGTACCCATCAGAAAATCTGCGATTGAATGTATTTACGTCTACTTCCTATTTTAATGCAGTGTATGTAAAAGGCAACATTCGATCCGGAAATGAGAATAAGTCCTTGGCAGGCAAAAAGTTAGAAGGTGTTCCCAACTGGATCGTCCGCAATGGCGCGAATGTTCGATACAAGAAATTAAGTGGCTCGGTTCTGTATAGTTATACCAGCGAAAGCTATGCAGATCCTTTAAATACAGTAAAACCCTCCCCCTCTGGTTCTATTGGGAAGGTGCCGGGATATGGCATTTTGGATTTGAATTTTACCTTTTTGGCTTCTGCGCGGTTGACATTTCGCTTTAATGTAGGCAATGTGCTGAACAAACAATATTTTACCAAACGTCCAACATTTTACCCGGGGCCCGGCATTTGGCCCTCGGATGGAAGGAGTTTGAATTTTTCAGTTGGATTGCGGTTGTAGACAGAAAATCTGCAGTTATTCCATCTTCAATACCGTTTTACCGACTCAATGATGTAAGGCGGCCTGTTTTTTAATTCAGTATATATATTAGAAAGATAAATAGACATTATATACAAATTCAGGCAGGTTATGGCAAAGAAGATGGAAATCAGCACCACCAGAAATGCCCAACCGGAAAGCGTTTGGTGGTAGTCACCGAAAATATCTACATTGGTGAAGCGCACTTTTACAGCGTTGTAAATGGTCGTACCGGCCACCAGCACCGAGCCGAGGAAGATCCACAACAACACGCTGCGGAGGAAGGTTGTAAATGAGGTAACAGCCACCAGTGCATTACGGAACTGTGCGCCCAATCCGGCGCCGGGTTCGGGTAAAATAGGCGCCGAAACAGGCAGAAAAGCGGTATTGTACCCCACCATGGCATAAATGGCTTTGATGTAATGGCTGTTTTCGCGCATGCGCAGGAGCGAATTCAGGGCGCGTCGGCTGATGATGCGGCTGTGGTGTGCCATCGGGTCGAGTTGCAGACCGGAATACCGGCGCATAATGGTATAGAACAGTCCGTACAACTGTTTTCCTGCCCAGGACAGGTGTCGCTCAGGTGCGCGCAGGTACACGATATCGAAACCCTCCTGCGATTTTTCCCACATTTGGGTGATCAAATCCGCTTGTTTTGAAAAGTCAAATTCAAAAATAAGGGCATAATCGCCGTTGGCCCGGTCTAGTCCGGCAAGAATGGCATTGTCACGGTTGACGGAGGAGCTTAGGGAGAGGAGAAATAGGTGTTTGCGCAATGTTTCCGGCAGGGGTCGGATGGCAGCATCGATTTCGGAGGTCGCGCAATGGTTGTTGATGAGCACAAACTCGAAATCGCTGAATTGTGTCGACAGTTCGGTATGCACCATTTGAAGCCATTCAGGGAGTACCCGAATGTGGTAGGGCGTTTGAATTACGCCAATGATAGACAGGAAACTGTGGTGCATATAACTTGCAAAATATGAACTGCGAAGGTATATCGGCCAGATCTATTTGTCAAAAACAATAAAAAAAAGCTGCATTCGGAATGAATGCAGCCCTTTTTTATCATTGAAAATGCAAGTCTGATTTATTGTTTTACCATTTTCACAACTGCGGCTGCACCATTTACGATGATGCGGCTGTAGTACACACCAGCCTGATTTGTTTCAAAACGGAACGTATGGATTCCGGCGTCCATGCGGGCTTGCGCAAGCACCTGAACCAAACGGCCCAATTGGTCATACACTTCGATGCGCACTTGTGCCTGTTCTTTCAGTTCAAAGCTAATGTTGGTTTGCTTGTCGAAAGGGTTTGGAACCACTTGAATATGTTGGCCTAAAACAGCTGGATCATTTACCGCAACCGATGGCAGCGCATAATCGATCAACAATTTGCAAGCACCCGCAGGTAATCCATCGTACGACTCTGCTTCGCGCAATCCTTTACCGGCGAGGGTAAACACCATGGCATTTCCGGAAGCCCAATCGGCCCGGTCGACCAGTTTTTGAACCAAGCGTGCGATGTTACTGCTGCGCTGGTCGGCGCCGTTCTGACCAACCACGGTCCAGGAAGCCGCTGGAATTGACCAATAAACAGAATCTGTTAAAGTTGGGCGGGAAGAAATATCAAACGGAGTAGTGGTAAAGGAAAGCGGCGTTACGCTGTTTTGGGCTTTGATCCAAACAGCACAGGGATCGGTGTTTTTGTTGGTATTATCTACCTGAAATTGCAGGCGCGCATTGGAAATTTTGGCCCCTTTTGGAATGGCCAGGTTGGCAAAACGCACGCCAACCAATTGAGGATCTACGTTATTGGCGGTTTCGCAGCCCAACTCCAGGTCAGAGCTGCCTGCATCGAGGTCGCCCACCGTTTTGGTTTGGTTGGCGCCTGGCAAATATTCTTCCAGATCGTCTTCAGCTGCGCTCACTTGAGCGGTTACACTGCTGCTCGCTGGCTCGAAATTGATGATCAGTTTGCAAGCGCCGGTAGCACTTCCGTCAAAAGATTCTGCTTCACGCAAGCCCGAGCCATACAGGAAAAACGCCATGGCATTGCCGGATACCCAGCCATCGCGGGTTACCAGAGATTGTACCAGTTTGGAAATATCGGTGCTGCGTTGATCGGCATCATGGGCGCCCACGGTAGTCCAGGAACCGGCCGGAATGGCCCAGTACACAGAGTCTTGCAATTTTGGGCGTTGAGAAAGGTTGAAAGGCGTAGGATCAAACGTTACCGGATTGTCGCTATCCTGTGCTTTGATCCAAAGGTTGCAGGGGTCGGTGTTTTTATTGGTGTTGTCTACCTCAAATTGCAGGTAAGCAGAGGCAATCCAGGCATTTTTGGGAATGTTTACCCCGGTAAAACGCAGGCCAACCAATTGAGGGTCAACATTACCTGCGGTTTCATTACCCAATTCCAGGTCGGAACTGCCAGCATCGATTCCACCCACGGTTTTGGTTTGAGTTGGGCCTGGCAAGTATTCTTCCAGGTCGTCGTTGATGGTATTTACTTGAACGGTAATGGTTTGCTGAGCGGAAAGGCAAAAGCACCAAACCATAGAAAGGGACAAAAACAATCCTTTTTTCATGATAGAGAAATTTGATCAAAAAAATAAAAAAGTTGAATTAATGTGATAGCAATTGCGCTTCCTGTTATTGTATTTGGCCTTTGGCCTAAAACATTGACAATCAGCGTTAAAAAAACAATGAAAGCAGCTTCCAGGGGGCGTTCGGAACAACATGAAAAGGATCCTGAAATAAAGCATTCAGGATCCTTTTATCAACTATTGTTTTACCATTTTTACCACTGCTGCGGCGCCGTTTACGATCACGCGGGCATAATAAACACCTGCCTGATCGGCTTCGAAGCGGAAAACCTGCGTACCTGCATCAAAACGGGCTTGTGCGAGTACTTGAACCAGGCGGCCCAGTTGATCATAAATTTCAATGCGCACCTGTGCTTGTTCGAGCAGTTCAAAAGCGATGTTGGTTTGATCGCCAAACGGATTCGGGTAAACCTGAATTTGCTGTCCTAATACGGCAGGATCATTTACTGAAACCTGAGGCCCCAGGTAATCGCGGCGGGATATTGCAAGTGCGACGCTGCGGTTTATTTTTTCTGAACGGCCGCTGATATCTGTTTGTAAGGTGTTGTTTCCGGGATTTGGTCCCTGAATGGACACAAACATATACCGATAATCGGGTGTGAAAGTCATCCCTGTGGGTTCAGAACTGAGCGGAGTTTGCATGAAAATCTCCACTTTGGGATCTGCTTGAGTATGGTTTGGACGTACAATCCAGATGTGATTGCGACCGCCATCTTGAAGTACCCACAAGTTGCCGCGGTCGTCGAAAGTCAGGTTGTCATTGCCCACACCCCAATCTTCCGAAACCACTTCATTCCCACTGGTAACGCGGTAGGTTTTACCCCCTACATAAGTTTCGAAACCGCTTACAGTGCTTCCATTGTCGGCAAAGGTGTAAACGCGGCTTGCGCCCTTTACGGCAAAATAGACATGTCCGGTAAGCGGATTAATCTCTACATCTTCGATACCGGCAAAAGTGGTACCATTGGCTGCGGCGAATGTTTTGGTGGCATTTTGTTCGGCTTTGGTGGTATTAGGAACTTGCACCCAGGTACCGGTTGACCCGGTTGGTTCAAAACCGGCAAATGGCTGGTTGAGTTTCAACACATACAATTTTCCGCTAGACAAGTTGTCTTGCTGATCGGCGACAAATTTGTAGATGCTGCCATTGGGCTCATCTTCCCCCTGGTAAACTGTTTTCCGGTCGGATGCCACCACCACATTTTCGTGGCTCATGCGTCCCATTGCCCACAATTTTTGCGGACCGTTGCCATAACTGCGCACCTGGCGGGTGAGCGGGTCAATTTCAACGTTCCAACCCAAATCGATGTAACCATCGTTGTTGGCGTCGGTATTGGAAGTGGTTTCCTCGCAAGTAATAACGGTTCCCCAAGGGGTAACGGTACCAGAACAGTTGCGCTGGGTACCTCCTACCGGTGCGAAATTTACAGGGCCGGAGCTATCTACTTTCCAAAGTCCTGTTGCATTGTTGAAGTGCAAGTCTAAAACAGATACAGCGCCAACCGATTCTTCATGGTTGATCGACAAATGTCCGAGGCGGCTGTTGGTTCCGTTTGCGGGAACATAACCGGTAAAGTCGAAAGTGGGGGGCAGTTTTCCGGAAGTAAGTGTATACGGCTCGTTTTCAAAGGCAACGTATTGGAAAACGTGAGAGGCATTTGGAATTTCAAATGTATCGCGTTGTTCGCGTGGTATCAGGGAGGTAAAGCACCCGATGTGTTTGTCGTTGGGATCCACACAACCCAGATCGCTTGGGTTGCTCACGCCAACCGGCGTATTCAAAGACAGATCGAAAACGAGGTCGGGACTATTGGGGGCAACTTGGTGCACTTCAGCAGCAATAATATTTACATCATTAACAAACAATGACTTAGGCACATCGAATGTAAAATAAGCATATTCGCGGTTTCCACTCACTTCTGCATTAGCCAGGGTGTTGTTGGTGATTGCGCCAGCATTCATGTTACGGCGCAGCACTTCGGTTCCATTTACATAAACGACAACGCCGTCATCTGCGCGCACCTGCATTTCCACTTGAGCGGGCAAGGAAGCGACATCGGCAATTCGGATGCGCTTTCTGAAATAGGTAGTGAGGTATTTATTGTTGGCGTTGGGACCAAAACCGATGGTGGTGTTTAATTCGTTGAGATTGTACCCCAATGGCCCCGGGCCGAATGCCCATTGTGCATCATTGAAAGTCAAAGCGTTCCAGTCGGCAGCAGGAGAAGTTCCATTATCGAGGTAAGCCCAGCTTCCCTTTTTATTCAATGGGTAGTTGGTTGTTGGGTTACCTGGCTGTGGCGTATCGTTGGAAACGTATTCTACGATTAATTTACAAGCGCCAGCAGGCAAGCCATCATAAGATTCTGCTTCGCGCAAGCCTTTACCGGCGAGGGTAAACACCATGGCATTACCCGGCGCCCAGTTGGGGCGATTAACGAGCGCCTGAACCAGGGGAGCGATGTTGTTGCTGCGTTGGTCGGCGCCAGCAGCGCCAATTACCGTCCATGATCCATTGGGAATTGCCCAGAAAATGGAATCTTTCAGGGTTGGGCGACTGGAGATGTTAAAAGGAGTCAATTCGAAGGAGGGAGGATTGTCGGCATCCTGTGCTTTTACCCAAACTTCGCAGGGGTCGGTATTTTTAGTGGTATTATCTACCTGAAACTGAAGGTATGCATTTGTGATGGCTGCGTTTTTGGGAATATTCAAATTGGCAAAGCGCACTCCAACCAATTGAGGGTCAACGTTATTGGCTGTTTCGGTGCCCAGTTCGAGGTCGGAGCTGCCGGCATCCAGGGTACCTACCGTTTTGGTTTGGTTAGTGCCCGGCAAATATTCTTCCAGGTCATCTTCGGCGGCGCTTACCTGTGCGGTGAGGGTATTGGTAGGCACGTAATCGATCAAAAGTTTACATGCGCCGGATGGTAAACCATCGTATGATTCCGCTTCGCGCAAGCCTTTACCGGCCAGTGTAAACACCATGGCGCTGCCGGCAGCCCAATCGGGGCGGTTGACCAGTGTTTGTACCAGACGGGCAATATTGGTACTGCGTTGATCTGCGCCATTTTGTCCGATTACATTCCAGGATCCATCAGGGATAGACCAGTAAACAGAATCGGGCACAGTTGGGCGGGAAGAAATGTCGAAAGGAGTAAGGGTAAAAGAGGCGGGAGAAACGCTGTTTTGGGCTTTAATCCAAACGGCACAGGGATCGGTATTTTTATTGGTATTATCTACCTGAAATTGCAGGTGTGCATTTACAATTTTAGCGCCTTTGGGAATGTCCAGATTTGCAAAACGGACGCCAACCAATTGAGGGTCAATGTTTCCGGCAGTTTCATTACCCAATTCGAGGTCGGAGCTGCCGGCATCGAGGGTACCCACGGTTTTGGTTTGATTGGTTCCGGGCAGATACTCTTCCAAATCGTCTTCTGCTGCGCCAACCTGAGCCGTTAAGCTATTGGTTGGAACAAAATTAATGATCAATTTGCAAGCGCCTGTGGCAGTGCCGTCATAAGATTCTGCTTCCCGCAAGCCCGTTCCCTGAATGAAAAATGCCATGGCATTTCCGGAGGCCCAGCCATCGCGGTTTACCAGAGCCTGAACCAAACGGGCAATATTCGCGCTGCGTTGATCGGGGCCATTGGCGCCAATGGTGCTCCATGAACCGCTTGGAACAGACCAGTAAATTGAATCGGGCAGTGTAGGGCGTTTGGACAGGTTAAAAGGCGCAATTTCAAAGGTAAGCGGGTTATCGCTGTCTTGCGCTTTGATCCATAAATTACAAGGATCGGTGTTTTTGCTGGTATTGTCAACCTCAAACTGCAGGTAAGCCGACAAAATCCAGGCATTTTTAGGAATGTTCACATCGGTAAAACGAACGCCGACCAATTGCGGATCGATATTGCCTGCGGTTTCTGTCCCCAATTCAAGGTCGGAGCTACCTGCATCAATGGCGCCAACGGTTTTGGTTTGGTTTGGACCAGGGAGATATTCCTCCAAATCGTCATTAATGGTATTTACCTGAACGGTAATGCTTTGTTGTGCACAAAGGCTCAATCCCCAGGCTAAACTGAGGAGTATGGGTAGAAATTTTTTCATGATAGAGAAGATTGAGATGCATTATAGCAATGCTATCACAAAGGAAAGGCTCTATCATTATTTCAATTTAAATGGGGTATTAAGTTTTATTTAATCTCCAGAAAATTGAATTATCCGGCTTCAAACACCAGTGCTTCGTGTCCCAATTGTCGGAAATCGACGGGTGTTACGGCAGAGACGCCTTGTTCGGGCATGTAAACGCCGTAGATGGTATCCACGGCAGCCATGGTAGCCTTATTGTGGGTAACCACAATGAATTGGGAATCTGCGGAGAATTTGCGGATGATGTTATTGAATTTTTCGATGTTGGCATCATCCAGGGGTGCGTCTACTTCATCAAAGATGCAGAAAGGGGCAGGTTTGAGGAGGTAGAGGGCAAAAAGAAGGGCTGTTGCGGTGAGTGTTTTTTCTCCGCCCGAGAGTTGGGCGATGGTTTGGGGGCGTTTGCCTTTGGGTTTGGCAATGATGTTGATGTCCGATTCCAGCGGGGCATCGGGATTTACCAGCAGTAAGTCGGCCGAGTCGTCTTCGGTGAAGAGGGTTCGAAACACCTGGATAAAGTTGGCGCGCACTTGCTCGAACGATTCCAGGAAGCGTGCCGTTGCCGTGGATTCGATTTCCAGCATGGTTTGCATCAGGTTTTCTTTTGCAGCCATGATGTCGGCTTTTTGGCCGGCGATGGTGTCGTATCGTTCTTTAATTTCATTGTACGCTTCGATGGCGAGCGGGTTGATTTCGCCGTATCCATCCAGTTTTCGTTTTAGGGCATTCACCTCTTTTTCCAGCACATCGCGATCGAATTTGGGATCGGGTTCCTGGTTAATGACGTCATTGACGCCCATGCCGAATTCGGCGCGCAGGCGTTCTCCAATGGCTGTAATTTCGAATTTAACGTCTTGAAATTTTTCTTTAACCCGGTTTACGAGCACCTGTAATTCTTGTTGGCGGCGGAAATTTTCCCGATTTTGGTTTTCGAGTTCGTGAATTTCGTTTCGGGCTTTAAAATACGACTGTTCTACTTCACTTAAAGCAGCTTCCAGGGTTTTCTTTTCGGCATACCAAGCCGAGAGTTTGGCATTGATATCGCTTAGTTCGGTTCGGATACGTTCCAGTTCTTCGGCATTTTTGGTTTTGGCCTGGTCATTTTGATGCACCTGGGAACGCAATTCGGCGAGGCGTTTTTCGCGGAAGCTCAATTCCTGCTGCAGGGTGCTTACCTTGTTTTGTTGTCGAATAAACTCGATGTTTTGTTGATTGAAGGCTGCTCCAGCCTGGCTGAGTTGTTCGGCCACATCGCGGAAGCTACCATCGGCATTGCTCATCCGTTCTTTGAGCGCATCGAGTTCGGCCATTTTTTCTTTCAAAAATGCTTCAATTTGCGCATTTGAATGCTCCAATTCAGCGATTGTCCGGCCGGATTCGGCATTTTTAAGGTCAAAATTTTGAACGAATGCGGCAATATTTTCCAGTCTGGCTTTAACAGCAGCCATTTCCTGGGCGATGCGGCTGGATGCATCGCGTTCACGCGCGAGTGTTTGCGACTGATCTCCATTTTTAAGTGCCTGAAGATGCGTGCGGAGGGTAGCCAGTTTGATGTTGTGATCGGAGTCGTTGCGTTCCAGTTTTTGGATATCGCTTTCCAGCATTTCCAGGTTTTTCTTTCGGCCTATTTTTTTACCTTCAAAAAGGCCCACAGAACCGCCCGACATGGAGAATTTTTTACGTACCAATCCACCAGTTTTTGACAGCAGGACCACATTTTCTACCGGTGTTTTGCTTGGAATCTGATTGTCTTCCACCACCATTACGTTTTCGAGCAGGAAATCTACCAGATGGCGGTAGCGTTGGTCACATTCGACCAAATCGGCAGCCCGGATGCCGTTGAAAAGTGCCAAAGGCACATTGTATCCTTCAAAGGCATCGAGAAGGAAGAAATTGGCGCGTCCTTTTTGGCTGGTTCCCAGGAGTTGAATGGCTTTTACCGCCTCGTCGGCATTGGGTACTACATAATAGTTGAGGTATGGCTCGAGGTAGTTTTCAATGACCACGCGAAACTCTTCGCGCACGTACATGAGGTCAGACAAAAGCGGGCAATTTTTGGCCCAATCTTTTTGTTGGCTAAGGAATTTGATGCTTTCGGGAAAGCCCTCGAGGCTTTCGACCATGCTTTTTGTTAGTTTGAATTCATTGCGTTTGGCATCGAGTCCTCGTTGAATGGCCGAAATTTTCTTTTGAAGTTCATCGGCATTTCGTTCGGTTTCGGCAATGTCGTTTTTTCGTTTTTCTTCTGCCAGTTGGATGGCCTCAATTTTTTCCAATTGAGCGATTTCCTCTGCGTGGAGGCCATCCATTTTAGCCTGGAGGAGTTTCATTTCTTCGCGGCGTTGGGCTACATCAGCCAGGGTTCGGTCAACATCGCGGCGCAGGTTTTCGATCTGACTGGCCTGCACGGCGCGTTTTTTTTCAAATTCGACGATTTCGCGTTCGAGTCCTTGTTGGGCTTTTACGAATTCATCGATGTTTCCCTTCATCAAGTTATGGTCGGCGCGCACTTGTTCCAGGCCGGCTTTGGAAAGTTCTACAGCTTCTTCGAGTTCGGCTTCTAATCTTTTTTCATAATTTACATCAGTTTGGTAGCCTTCTACTTCCAGTTCCAGTTGTCGGATCTGGTCGCCGGCACGCAATACCAGGTCCTCCAGTCGACGTGCATCCTGTTCTACGAAACTGAGTTTTTGGCTCAGCATATTTTTTTCATTTTCCGTTCCGCGAATGCGTCCGGTGAGCCGATTTACGATTTGTTGTTGGTCGCTGAGGCTGCTTTCTTTATCGGTATGCAGTTTTCGTTTGTATTCGATGGATGCTTCAAGTTCCCGGCCTTTGATTTCGGCGAGGCGGTAGTTGTCTTCCTCGCGGGCAATTTGGCCTTCCAGTTCCTTGTAGTTTTTTTTGTGTCGGGCCAGGTTATGAACAGCCAGTTCAATTGAGCGCTGCTTGTATTCGTCTTTTAGTTCATAGAATTTTTGGGCTCGTTGAGCCTGCTTTTCGAGTTTTTTCAGTTGATCTTCAATTTCGAACAGCAAATCTTCCACCCGATCGAGATCGGCAGCGGTGGCTTCCAGTTTTTGTTGGGTTTCGTGTTTTCGCGCTTTATACTTGCTTACGCCGGCTGCTTGTTCAAACATCCGACGACGAGCCTGTTCGCGATCGCTCAACAGGTCTTCCACCATGCCCAAGGCGATAATGGCATAAGAGTCTGCGCCTATACCCGTATCCATAAACAGGGAAGTAATGTCTTTAAGGCGGCAGCTCACGCCATTGAGTCGGTACTCACTTTCGCCCGAGCGGTATAAAATGCGCGTAATTGACACCGTATTATACTCGATGGGCAGGATATTTTTGGTATTTTCAAAGGTAAGAGACACCGAAGCCATTTGGGCTTCCTTTCTTTTTTTGGTCCCGTTGAAAATAACGCTCGCCATTTTATCCAGGCGCAGCGAACCGGTTTTTTGTTCGCCCAACACCCAGCGAACTGCGTCTACCACATTGGATTTACCCGAGCCATTGGGCCCTACCACACCTGTTACATCCGCATTGAAGTGGATGACCGTTTCGTTGGCAAAACTTTTAAATCCTTTTAATTCGAGTGTCTTCAGTCGCATTTTTCAACAACTTGATCGGTTGCAGGGGTATTTTTTTGAAAAAGAGGCGCGAAGATAGGTTTTTTAATAAAAAAAAAGCGCATAAGTTATCAACACTTATGCGCCCTGTTTTTTATCGGATCAAGGTCGAATTTCCGTGTAAAATTTCTGTTTGTCCATCCAGATAGATTGCTTCTACCACCCATACGTACACACCCGGATCGCAGGCTTTGCCCCGGAAAGCGCCGTCCCAGCCAAAGGCACCGTCATTGGTTGTAAAATTATCTGCCTGGTACACCAATTCACCCCAACGATCGTATAGACGGAAATTTTTAATTTTCGCATTGTTTTGTCCGTGTACCACAAGTCGGTCATTTTCGCCATCGCTGTTGGGGGTGAAAGCCGTGGGGACGTAAATACGCCGTGGGCGCTCTACTGAAATTCGAATACGATCCGTTCCTTCACATCCATTCGCATCAACAACTTGTATTTTAAACCAATGTTGTTGCATCAAATTTTGCACCTGTGGATCGGGGCAGGTAAAGCAGGAAAGCCAGGTCGTGTCGCTGAAATTCCAGGCAAATTGATAAGGCTCAATACCATGTAATACCAGGGCATTCAATTGCGTATCTTGGCCGATTTCGATGCTGAAATCGGGACCAAGTTCAACTTCTACCTGATCGGGCTGCTGTACCCGGATGGTATCAAGCGTGGCAATACATCCATTTTTGTCTATGATTTGCGGCTGATACAATCCGGCTGCGATGCCAATTTGCACGGCGGCTCCAATAAACTTCTGATTTCCTGTTGAATACCGGTAAGGTGGTGTGCCGCCGGCGCCGGAAAAGCTCATTTTTCCGTCTCTTCCACCAAAACAAGATGGGTCTTCTTTTTGCACCTGTCCATATACGGAAGTATCGGGTTGAGGAATCATTAAATTGCCTGCATACACGCAGCCATTCTTGTCGGTAACATTCAACCAAACGGGTCCGGCAGCTTGCAATTGAATGCTGTCGTTGCTTGAGCCTGTTGACCAGCTAAAAGTATACGGCGGAACGCCCCCTTTGGCTTTGGCACGCGCGCCACCATCGGAACCGCCAAAACATTTGACAGGAATTGCCGATAAGTCGGCACGAAGGGCATCAGGCTCCGAAATACTTACCGTGGCAGTTTTTGGACAGCCTTTTGCATCGGTCACGGTAACAAAATATATGCCCGCTTTCATCCGTAATCCGATGGAATCGTTGGGGGCAGGCACGCCAGCACTCCAAAAGTATTGGTAAGGTGCGGTTCCACCACGACCTACCGCGCGGGCGCTTCCGCTTGCATTCCCCTGACAATCAACATTTTGAACATCTAAAATTGACACCTCAACAGGTTCCGGATTTCCCAGTGTGACCGATGCGGAACTTGTACAGCCTTGAGCGTCGGTGAGGGTCACGGTGTATTGCCCGAGCGCACTCAATCCGGTCGCCACAGGCTTATTTTGGGGTGGTTGGGTGCTCCAGGCATAAGTAAACAATGCGGGATCGGCGGTATTTGCTCCATAGAAAATGGCACTCAGACGGGCTTTGCCATCATTGCCATTGTAGCAATTTGGATTTTCGTAGGCGCCCACGGCAAACAATTGATCTTGTTGCGTTACAATGGTTTGGGCGCTTTGGGAACACAAATTGGCATCGGTAACCGTGAGGGTATACACGCCGGTTGGCAGCCCAACTGCCTGTTGGGTGGTTTGCGCAGTGCCGTTGATGTCCCATAGATAAGTGAATGGAGGCGTTCCGCCAAAAACGGCGCCCCGGGCTTTACCGTCGGCGGCATTAAAACAAATGGTGTCGGCAAACTCGGGCAATTGGAGCACCAGCTCGGCTGCTGGTTCGGTTACGGGTTCAATAATGGTTCGGGTGCACGCTTTTGCGTCGGTGATGGTTGCGCGGTAAACACCTGCAAACAGACCAGAAATTTGGGTATTTTGATCAGAAAACCCATTCGGGCCGGTCCATTGAATGGAATATCCGGGAGTTCCCCCGTAAAGATCGATCAAAATAGAGCCGCTTGCCTGGCCCTTACACCGTACATTTTGGGTTGCCACGTTGATGGTAATTGCCGGAGGCTGGCCAATGGTAGCGGTTGCCGATTGAGTACAATTGTTGGCATCGGTAAGGGTAAGCGTGTAAACACCGGCAGTTTGATTGTTTAAATTTTGTGTCGTGGCCCCATTGCTCCATTTATAGGAATATGGCGAGAGTCCGCCGCTTGCGGTCACCGAAATTTTTCCGTTGGCATCGGCAAAACAGCTGGCATCACTTACAAGTGTTTGTATTTGAATGGCTTGCGGTTGGGCTAAGCTTGCGCTTTGAGCGAGCGTACAGCCTTTGGCATCAGTGATGGTTACGGTGTAGGATCCGGCAGACAAATTGGCGGCGGTTGCGCCGGTTTGTTGACCGGCATCACTCCATTTATAGGTGTAAGGACTGGTTCCACCAGCCGCTTGTACCGTTAAACTTCCTGAATTGCCCTGATTACAATCTACATTTACAGGTGTAATGGTTGCAGAAATGGCGTTGGGCGCAGGAACAAGTACAGATTGAACTGCAGTGCAGCCATTGGCATCCTTAACTGTTACGGTGTAATTTTGTGCAGCCAAATTGATTGCAGTTGCCGTAAGTTGAGGGGGCGTTGTATTCCAGGAATAGGTAAAAGCGCCAGTACCGCCGCTCGCCAAAGCAGCAGCGCTCCCATTTTGATCACCCAGGCAGGCAACACCAATAGCATTGACGGTAACAGAAATAGCGGGCGCCTGGCCGACACTCACAAATGCAGTGGTTGCACAGCCGTTGGCATCGGAGAGGGTGATGGTATAATTGCCAGCGGGCAAATTGTTGTTGATTGGGCCGTTGACATTGTTACTCCAGGCAAAGCCATAGGGCGGAACACCGCCGGATCCGGAAGCGGAAGCGCTTCCGCCAGGTAAACCAAAGCAAGGCGCCAGCGAAGACAAAGCGCTTACAGAAAGACTTGTTGGCTGGGTAAGGGTTGCCGAGGCCGTTGTTGTACAATTGTTTACATCGGTAATGGTCACCGTATAAGTTCCTGCTGTCAAATTGGAGGCAGAAATGCCGGTTTGAGTCGGGCTGGTACTCCAAGTGTAAGTGTATGCAGCAGTTCCTCCGTTTGGAACGGCCGTTAATTTTCCGTTGTCACCACCGAAGCAACTTACCGCCTGGACTGGTGTGGCTGTACCGGTCAATTGTTGTATTTCACCCACATTTACCGGTATTACATTGGAACATCCCGTTCCATCGGTAATGGTTACGGTGTAAGTGCCCTGAGAGAGGTTTTGAAACAAACCCGTACTGTTGGTTTGAGTTCCCAATAAAAATGCATAAGGCGGGTTGACCCCATCGGGTGTAAGTTGAATGCGGCCGTTGCTTCCTCCAAAACAGGAAACATCGGTCACGCTGGTGCTGGAAGCGGGTTTCTGGCAGCACACACCTGTACCGATTTGTGCGGTACAGGTATAGGCCGGATTAAAGCCGCGTACCTGCAGGGTAACTGGCGCACTATTAGACAATCCGGAAATGGTATGCATGAGATTACCGGAAGCAGGAATCCAGCCTGCGCCATTCACATTAACCTCATATCCTGTGGCATTTGCGACGCTATTCCAGGAGAAAGTGGCATTTCCAGATCCAAAACTGGCACAATCAACGGTTGGAGCCGCAATTTCGGGTAAAATATCTATGCGCACGCTGTCGCTCACCACACAACCATATGAATCGGTTGCATACAACTTGTAGTTGGTAGAAGTACTTGGATGCAAGGTCGTTACCGGACATGTTGGACAATTTACACCAACAATGGGCGTCCATTGATAATCTACCTTGTAATTGGGCTCAAATGTGATGGTCCAGTCGAGCAAGTTTCCTACATTACCCAAACCATCGTCGCGCAATTGTAGCTGCCAAACTCCATTCGCCGGGTAATTGCCATCCCAAAGATCGCTCCATTCCCCTTCTGGCAAAAAGTCTCCCGTGAAAGGTGCTGCACTGGATGGGGCAACAGGGCCCGGGAAATTGATCTTTTTGGTTGCACTAGGCTTGAAACAGGTATTTGTATAGTTGTCGCCGCTGCCGCCGTTGTCGGTCGATAGCTCCAGATACTGCCCGCCAGGGGAAATCAGGTACATGTCTATGTCATCATCCCAACTATGGGCAATGTTCAGGCAAACCGAGCGGATGGAATTGGCGGTAAGAATTGCCGGTGTAACACCCGAAACGGTAATGGGCGAAAATACTGGTCCGAACAAGAACGGGATTTGATAATCCTGAAAATTGCTAAAAGAGGGCGGCGGCGGGTAAACGATTGGCAAGGTACCGTTGACATTCAAGGCCGGTGCATTTTGACAAAGCGCTGTATCCGGGCGCAAAGACGGTGGAAGCAATGCATTGTCTTTTATAAAAACGACAATTGTATCGCGCGTACATATATCGCGCTGAAAATCAAAGGCGAATGACTCCAAAGGCTCCGAAATGTTGTCCTCAATCGCATTGATGGGAATGGATAATTCGGTTTGGCCGGCGGGAATAATCAAATTATTGGGGATATTGGGGAAATCAACTCCATTAATTGCGGTCCCAAAAAACGAACAATCGATCTTAAAATCGGTGGTTTGGGGGTTGGGTATTCGGAAAGTCACCGACGCAGCGGCACAGCCTTCCACAATTTTACCATCGGGGCTTGCTGTTACCAATTCGGCCCGTAAGGTTCCGGTACCGAAACTCTTGGCCTCAAGAAAAACGCCTGAATCCCATGCGGAATCACCCACATCGGCAATTGCCAGGGTAATGGTGTATTGTTGGCAAGGAACCACCACGGCTTCTGCTGTAAATACTTTGGTAAAACCGTCATAAACAGGTTGCTTGTTGCTAGCCAAATTATCGTTGTAAAAAATGGCATTTAAAGGGTCACAACCTGGTACTGAAGGGTTGGAAGGATGTAAATTATTGATGGCTACCGGAAGATTGGTTCCCGGAATTAGGGCGATGTTTTTGGGAGTAGCATAACCGGGCCCCTGTATAAAGAACCCGAAAATGTCGTTGTACTGGGTACATGCAAATTCCGGGTATTCTTCCGAAGCGAAAACATAGCGAAAACGAAGGGTATCCGAAACTGGTATAAAGGTAATTTTATACACTGCCACATCGTTCAAAGTTCCCGTAGTCACGGCCTTCAAGTTGGGATCGGTTGCAGTGCTGCCGTTGCCGTTGGATGCAAAAATCATCCCGTCCTCTTCAGAACCGTAGTTGTTACCCTGGGTTTGAGCACGCCCTGAAGTCATGATAATGCCGCGATCAAGTCCGAGTACCTGTTTCCCTCCGGTAAAATAACCCACTGCCTCAGGTTTCCCGTTGAAAGTGATGTTGGTTACCTCTACCCCATTGCCCAATAAGATGTTGGAAATCAAATTTTGGGGCGTAATAGGCGACACAGTGGCATCAGTGACTTGCATCTGAGCCAGTGCCAATTGGGTGAAAAACAAGAAAAAGATGCAGGGTAAAATTTGTTTTGGGGAATGGCAATGTGTGTAGTTCATCCGGTATGAAAATTAAAAAAAGTGCTCAAGACCTTCTCTGAGATACAGGATTCCAACCGGGAGGATGGGAGCAGGATTACGGATTAAAGTTGTTTGTCAATTGAAAGCCTAAATGTAGGAGTTTCTTCCAATTCCAAATGTATTATTCCCCAGGAAAAACAATTCCATCTGTCAAATCCGGTCTTTTATCTAATTTTGAAATCCAACGCACCAACTTCTTGTTTGTTTTGCAGGAATTACCCCGAACCGAACCTGTCCATTTAAAATAATTTAAATTTAATATGAATCAGTTTTTCAAGTTTCTCTTCGCTTCCTGTCTGGGCACTGCACTGGCTTTGTTTCTGCTGTTCTGGATCGGTGTGGGCTGGATTACAAGCCTGGCTGGCAGCGCAACTTCCAAAGAAAAAGTGCAGATTGAGGAAAATTCGGTACTCGAACTCGATTTTAAAAAACAAATTCCGGAAAAAACCAACAACCTGTCCATGGATCCCTTTGATGTGGAACAGGAAGACATTCTGGGTTTGCAAGATATTCTGAGCGCGATTAAAAAGGCTAAGGAAGATCCCGATATCAAAGGTATTTTCATCAATGGCTCCGAAATTTCGGCGGGAAAGGCTACGGCATCGGCTATTCGCGCCGCTATTGCCGATTTTAAAACCGCCAACAAATTCGTAGTGGCCTATGCCCACTACTATACCCAGGGTGGTTATTACCTCGCTTCGGTGGCCGATTCTATTTTGATCAATCCTGTGGGTGGCGTCGACTTTCGCGGATATGCCAGCATGATCGCTTTCTATAAAGGCATGCTCGATAAATTAGACATCAAAATGCGCATTTTTTATGCCGGCAAATTCAAAAGCGCCACCGAACCGTTCCGTTTCGATAAAATGAGCGATGAAAACAAACTTCAGGTGCGCGCATACCTGAATACCTTGTACGACAATACCGTGCAGGAAATTGCCCTGAGCCGCCACCTGACCGAAGCGCAGGTGCGCACCATCGCCGAAAATTACGACGGCCGCAGTGCAGAAAGTGCATTGAAAGCCCATCTGGTGGATCGCATTGCCCACGAAGACGAAGTTTATGCCCTCTTGCGCCAAAACATCGGGCTAAAAGCCAAAGACAAAATCAACCGCATTTCGGTAGAAGATTATTTTAACAACCGCGCAAAAAAATTAGACCTGAGCACCAAAGACAAAATTGCCGTTGTATATGCCGAAGGTACCATCACGGATGGCGCCGAACGCCAGGCCGGAAATATTACCGACGGTGAATTTGTCAAAATTTTGCGCAAAATCCGCAAAGACGAACATGTGCGCGCCGTAGTATTGCGCGTCAACTCCCCCGGCGGCAGCGTGCTGGCCAGCGAAAACATTTTCCGCGAAGTGATGCTGTGCAAAGCAGAAGGCAAACCCGTGGTGGTGAGCATGGGCGACGTAGCGGCATCCGGCGGGTATTACATCGCCTGCCAGGCCGACAGCATTTTTGCCGAAGCCAATACCATTACCGGCTCCATCGGGGTGTTCGGCATGATCCCGATTTTGCAAAATACCATGAAAAACAAACTGGGCATCACCTACGACACGGTGCGCACCAGCAAATACGCCGCATTTGGCTCCCCTTTCATCGATTTTTCAGATGCCGAAGGTAAAATGATCCAGGATCGCATCGATGAGACCTACCAGAACTTCCTCGAAAAAGTAGCAACCGGACGCAAAAAAACGCCTGAACAAATCAATGAAATCGCGCAAGGACGCATCTGGGCAGGCTCAACAGCCAAATCAATCGGTCTGGTTGACGATATCGGCGGACTCGACCGAGCCATCAAAGCAGCCGCTCAATTGGCGCATTTAGACAAATTCCGCACGACCGATTTCCCTCGAACCCAAACCGGTATCGAACAATTTATCGAAAAAATAACGCGCAAAAAAGACCGCGATGATTACGTGCGCACCCACATGCTGCAATCGGAACTCGACGATTTGTACCCGATGTACAAAACCTTGCACGACATCCGCCAAAACAGCGGCATCCAGATGCGCATGCCGTATGAGTTGATGATCCGGTAATATTTGCTGTTAAAAAAATGTCGCGGCCTCAAAAAGTTTCCCTTTTTGAGGCCGCGTTGTTTGTAGCGGCATGCAACATGCCCGGAAGTCCTTATTTTTTGATGCGTTTTCCGGAAAATTGGCCGTTTTTCATCCGGATGGTGTTTTAGTATATAAATTTACCGACATTAATTCTATAATTCAAGCGGTTAAAATGAAATCATTTAAATTTAACAAACAAAAATATGCGCGTTTCAGAAGCATTTTTACAAGCCAACTTTTAATTTACAAAATGGCTAAAAACCTTGCACGACATCCGCCAAAACAGCGGCATCCAGATGCGTTTGTCGTTTGAATTGCTGATTGAACAGGGCGCGTAAGCCTGGCATGTGCTTTCCGGGAAAAACGCTATTTTTGCCTGTCAGATAAATCAGCATACACATGCCAAAAAAACTCCCGCTCGGGCTTCAGGATTTCAAGGGCATCATCGAAGACGGGTACAAGTACATTGATAAAACCCGATACTTGTATCAGATGACCTCAAGCGGCAAGTATTTCTTCCTCTCCCGCCCCCGCCGGTTTGGGAAATCCATCACCATCAATACCCTGCACGAACTGTTCAGCGGCAGCCGGGAATTGTTTGAGGGCCTGTGGATTCAGGACAAATGGGACTGGAATAAAAAGCACCCGGTGTTGCGCCTTACTTTTACCGGAATCGGGTTTGTTGAACAGGGACTGGAAGCGGGCATGCATTATTTATTAAACAAAAACATCAAAGACCATGGATTGCCCGCCGTTGATTTGCCCGTCAGCGGAAAATTTGAATATTTGATTCAAGCACTCTCCGAAAGAGGCAAAGTAGTGGTGTTGATTGATGAATACGATGCGCCCATCATCCATTATTTGGGGGGCGACACCCAACGCGCCATCCAAAACCGGGAACTGTTGCGCGAATTTTATACCGTGCTCAAAAACAACGACAGCTACCTGGAATTCGTTTTCCTTACCGGCGTGAGCAAGTTCAGCAAAACCGGCATTTTTTCCGGATTGAACAACCTCACCGACCTGAGCATACACCCCGCTTATGCTACCATGCTGGGCTACACCCAATCGGAACTGGAACACCATTTCAGCGAAGAAATTGAAAATACGGCGCAAACCATGAATCTGAGCCGGGAGGCGCTGCTTAATAAAATGAAGACCTGGTACAATGGATACCGGTTTCATTACCTGGCAGATAAAGTGTACAACCCTGTTTCAGTGAACATGTTTTTTGATCGGCAGGAGTTCGAAAACTTCTGGTTTGCCACTGGAACGCCTACTTTTCTCATCAATTTATTGAAAAAAGACGGCATTTTCGACCTCAATCACACCCGGCAAACGGTGCTGGACTTCGACAGTTTCGATCTGGAGGATATCCGAACCTATGGGCTGCTGTACCAAACCGGTTACCTCACCATTCAATCGCGCGATGCTTTTGGACAGTACACGCTCGATTACCCCAATCTGGAGGTTAAAAACGCCATGCTGGCTTATCTGCTGGAGGCTTTTGGCGGGGTATCGAAAGGGACAGGCATATCCACTGCCATCCGCATGGAAATTGCCTTTATGGAAAATGATCTGGAAACGGTAATCCGCAGTTTGCAAGCCATTTTTGCCGATATTCCCTATTTCCTGGTCGAGAAATACCCCGAAAAATTCTTCCACGCGGCGATACACCTCTTGTTTACCTACATCGGCATTCGCGTTCGCAGCGAGGTATGTACCACAGAAGGCCGGGCCGACAGCATGGTGGAAACACCCACCCATGTGTATATTTTAGAATACAAACTGGATAAAAGTCCGCAGGCAGCACTCGAGTTGTTTGTAGCGGCATGTAACATGCCCGGAAGTCCTTATTTTTTGATGAGTTTTCCGGAAAATTGGCCGTTTTTCAAACGAAACGTGTCTGGATATGCGGAATACGGCCGGACTTTAACAATAAAACTCAGGTTAAATACACCTTTTATTTCTTTCGTAATTGTATCATAGGCAGTTAATGACACCACATTTGTACTGCTATCAGATTCTAAAAGGTCGTATTCTCCCATGGGTTGATCAGCATCCCACATTGACAGGGATGCATCAAGTTGATCCACCCCATAAGCATATCTATTTACTCTAAATGTGCCCAGACGCGGTGGAATATCAGAAATTATGAGAGATTCCTTTAAATAAAAGTCTTGCCAAAATGAATCCAGTTCCACCACCAAATTGGTGTGGTCTATCAAATCAACCCAACATGCTGGATGACCTGTCCACGGTTTTCCATTTCGTTCAGCGCTGGCAGTTCCGTAGTAGCCATCAGGCAAGGAAGGCTTGGCAGGCTCCTTTTTGCAGGCAAAGAGGATGAAAATAAGGGCGAAGAATAGAATGTGTTTCATAGGAGCAATGTTTTTTTGAAACCTTTGAGGCATCGAACCTTGGACAGGTTCGATGCCTCAAGAGAGATAAAGTTAAAAGGTTATTTTCCGGTTATGGCAAGCTTATGAACACGGCCAGATGTGCCGGACTGATTTAACCTGATCAGATACAATCCTGCCGGAAGTTTTGCGACATCAATTTGGAAGTTCTGTATATCCTGACCATTCTTATTTAAGGTTTTTAAAATACATACCTCCCCTGTCAGATTTGTTACAACAACTTCGATGTCCTGTTTGATTGGCGTATCTAATTGAATTTGAATGTTATTAATTGCCGGATTTGGAATAATTTGAAAATCGGCCGGGAAGCCTTCTGGTTCTTTTTCATCTCTTTCATTAGAAGATGGCCTGTAATGCGGACATTTGAGGTAATCAGAGTAAGCCCATGTAGAACTAGTTGCGTAATCTGTACCATTCGTTACGGTTAATTCTACATAAATCATCCCGTAAAAATTACCCGGGATCGTATAATTAAAAGTGCTTTGTGAATTATTCGGATTATAGTCAATCCAGGCGCCGTTACCCAATCTGTACTTCCAGTAAAATTGATATGGTCCAAATCCACCAAATGCAGTTCCAGTCAAACTGATTGAATAACCTGGACAAGTAAATGGAATTGGCCCATTTATGATATTAACATTTATAGCATGCGACTCACGATAGTTTGCTATTCTGCAGGCAGCATTTCTCAATATTTTTGCATTGTTACTTTCTCCAGCAACGCCGGTTTCTTTACCATTAAACTCAACACCCGGATTTGAGTAATAAAGAATTTTTGCATATTGACCATAATTACATGCATTAACTATTGTTCTATAATATCTTTGAAAATTAAGCAGTCCTAAATGGAATCCTTTTCCCCAGTTGTGCGCATGCGCATCAGATAATCCTGAATTGTCATGATTTAGGTAGCAATCAGTATCCAATTGATGTCTGCAACCAAAAAGGTGTGCAAACTCATGCGCGAAAGTGTAGGTAGGCGCATTTGCGAACCCCGTCTCAACGACAGCAAAAGCATGGTTGTTACCATCCGCTTCAGAATCACCAAAATTTATTACCGCACCAGAAAAAAAGGTATAAACTTCAGGTACCATAATTAAAACAAGGTCCGCATTGTATGCATTCCTTAACATTCTAACAGCAGAGTTTGCTCCGATAATTGTTGTCGTATCTGCTCCCCACATTCCAGTAGGCTCAAAACCTGACACAAGTTGTACTCCTACTAAATTAGGGTTCAGCCGGGATTTTGGCACAACGCTATTTGTAAGTGCCGTCACTGTATTTGAAAATGCAAGGTATGCCCTGCTTATTATATCTGGATAAGCATTCAGCGCTGCTTGAGTGTAAAGGATGAGTACATCCACGTTCGGGCATTGCTCCCTTTCATCTATGATTTCATTCGCATCTGAAATTACCCCTCCCCCGCTGATGCACTCTGAATTTCCTTCCGAAATGTTGTATTTTACCAAAGCATTCAAGTTATCACCAAGTGCCGGAAT
>JAGWYI010000197.1 GCA_018969455.1 Bacteroidota bacterium
TTTCTGAAAAAATCACGTTAACGTGATTTTTTCAGAAAATTTAACACTTTGTGTTTTAGAACCATACGCGATGGCGCGAGGCTATCACAAATCCATCGGGAAAATTACGATGACTGGCTGAGTGTGTAATGCGTCTCGCCAGCGGGTCAATTCGCCTGATTCAACGCCAGATTCAAATCCTCGATCAAATCCGCCACATCTTCCACGCCGACGCTGAGTCGGATCAGCGAATCGGTGAGCCCTACTTTCAAGCGCTCCTCGCGCGGGATGCTCGCGTGCGTCATGCTCGCGGGGTGGCCGATGAGCGATTCCACACCGCCGAGGGATTCTGCCAGGGTAAACAACTGCGTGTTGCTCAATATTTTATGGGCTGTTTCGAGGGTATTGTCTACCAGATCGAAAGATACCATGCCGCCAAACAAGCGCATCTGGCGCTTGGCGATGGCGTGGTTGGGATGGCTTTCGAAGCCGGGCCAATACACTTTGGCCACTTTGGGATGGTCCGCAAGAAAACGTGCAATCTGTTCGGCATTCTCGCAGGCGCGTTGTACGCGCAGATGCAAGGTTTTGATGCCCCGCAGAATCAAAAAACAATCCATTGGTCCGGGCACGGCGCCGCTGGCGTTCTGGATAAAATGCAGTCGCTGCGCCAGTTCGGGATCTTTTACGATCAAACAGCCATGTACCACATCCGAGTGCCCGCCAATGTATTTGGTGCCGGAATGCAGCACAATGTCGGCCCCCAGGTCGAGCGGATTTTGCAGGTAAGGCGAGGCAAACGTATTGTCGACACAGGTTAAAATGCCGTGTTTTTTGGCAATGGTGCAAATGGCTTCGATATCAACGATGTTGAGCATCGGATTGGTCGGGGTTTCTATCCAGATCAGTTTGGTATCCGGCCCGATTTCTTTTTCCAGATTTTCGGCCGTGTACAAATCGACAAAACGGCTTTTCAGGCCCCATTGTCCGTACACGCGTACCATTTGGCGGTAAGAGCCGCCATACAGGTCGTTTACGGCCACAATTTCGTCGCCGGTTTTGAGCAATTTGGTCACAGCATCCTGGGCTGCCAATCCGGAGCCGAAGCAAATGGCATCGACGCCGTTTTCGAGGGCGGCCAGGTTTTTTTCTAAAGTGCTGCGGGTGGGATTTTGGGTGCGGGCGTACTCGAAGCCTTTGTGATCGCCGGGCGCATGCTGCGCGTAAGTAGAAGTTTGATAAATTGGTGTCATCACCGCGCCGGTAGAAGGATCGGGTTCGATGCCGGCATGAATTACTTTGGTTGCAAATTTCATAGGAAAAATCGTGGTGCACGCACCTTTGGTTAGATCAAATGGAACGCCGAAACACTCCGGATTGAAATTTTTGGGCCAAAAAGGCGTTTCAACCCGGCGCCTGACAAAAAAATGCCTCCGGCGGCGCAAAGTTTTGCAAAAAACCTCGAACCTTTGACCACGAATATCCGCTTTATCAAAATTATCACCATCCGAAGCTGACGCTGTATGAACGAATCCCTCGAGCGCTACAATTATTTGTACCACATCGGCCGCTACCTGATCATGATGAAACATGCATTCGGGCGGCCCGAGAAGTTCTCCATGTACTACAAGGAAACCATGCGGCAGATGAACGACATCGGCGTGGGCTCGCTGATTATTGTTTGCCTCATTTCGGTTTTCATCGGCGCCGTGGCGGCCGTGCAATTTGCCTACCAGCTCGATGGGCAATTGGTGCCGCGGTATTACATCGGGTACATTGTGCGCGACCTGGCACTTATTGAGTTGTCGCCCACCATTACCTGTCTGGTACTGGCCGGCAAAGTTGGCTCCAACATGGCGGCTGAAATTGGCGGCATGCGCCAAAAGGAGCACATCGATGCCATGGAAGTGATGGGGGTGAACACGGCGGCATATTTGATTATGCCCAAAGTGATTGCCTCTATCGTGGTGATTCCATTGCTGGTGACTTTTTCGGCTTTTGTGGCCGTGATTGGGGGGTATTTGGCCTCAGTTCCCACCAAATTGATCACCGATGCGGAGTACATTCAGGGCGTACGCTCCTACTTTGCTCCCTATAATGTGTTTATGATGTATGTAAAATCGACCGTTTTTGCCTACATCCTTACTTCGGTTTCCTGCTACCAGGGATACCACGTGAAGGGCGGCAGCATCGAATTGGGCCAGGCCAGCACCAAGGCGGTGGTGTACAGTGACATTATCATTTTGCTGGCCGATTACCTGATCGCCATTTTGCTGACAAGTTAGATCATTTTACCATAACATGCAAGATTTACAACAAGTTATAGAAGCTGCCTGGAACGAACGGGCGCTCCTGGCGCAGGCCGAAACGCGCGAAGCGATCCGCGCGGTGATTGAACATTTGGATAAAGGCGCCCTGCGCGTGGCCGAACCCCTTGCCGACGGCAGCTGGATCACCCACGAATGGATTAAAAAAGCGGTCATTTTGTATTTTCCCATTCAGGAAATGCAAACCATGGAAGTTGGCCCTTACGAATATTACGATAAAATTTCCCTCAAAAGCGGGTATGCCGCGCAAGGAGTGCGGGTAGTTCCACCGGCAGTGGCCCGATATGGCGCATTTATCGAAAAAGGCGCGATTTTAATGCCTTCTTATGTCAACATCGGCGCCTGGGTGGGCAGCGGAACCATGGTAGATACCTGGGCAACGGTAGGCTCCTGTGCGCAAATCGGCCGCAACGTGCACCTGGCCGGCGGTGTGGGCATCGGCGGCGTCCTCGAACCCGCTCAGGCAACGCCCACCATCATTGAGGATGAATGTTTTATCGGTTCCCGTTGCATTGTGGTGGAAGGCGTGCATGTGGAACGCGAAGCGGTGTTGGGCGCCAATGTGGTGCTCACCCAAAGCACGCACATTGTTGATGTTACCGGATCGGAACCGCAAATTTTGAAAGGGCGCGTACCGGCTCGTTCGGTGGTGATTCCGGGTTCTTACACCCGCCAGTTTCCGGCCGGATCCTATCAGGTAGCCTGCGCGCTCATAATTGGAAAACGCCAGGAAAGCACCGACAAAAAAGTATCGCTCAATGACGCCTTGCGCACCTATCAGGTCGCCGGTTAAAAAAGCATGGCAAACACCATTGAAATCACGACAACCCAGCACGTAACCATCGAGTACGAACTGGCATCCCTGCGCGAGCGCCTGCTCGCCTGGGTGCTGGATGTGCTTGCCTACGCCTTTTTAGCCTATCTATGCCTTTACATGATCGGATCCATCTTGAGATGGCAGGGCGATGGGAGCGCAGAATTCTATTTTATACTCATTGCTTTGGGTTTGTTTGTATATTTCATCCTTTTTGAAATATGGAATAGAGGCCAAACGCCAGGGAAACGTGCCGTTGGCATCAAGGTCGTGCGACTGGATGGGAAAGAACCTGAATGGGGAGATATTGTTTTGCGATCGGTCCTATACCTCATGGATGCTTTTTTTAGCTTGGGCGTATTGGGCGCTATACTCATTAAAACCAGCCCCAAGGCACAACGCCTGGGTGATATGGCGGCCAATACCGCCCTTATCCGATTGAGCAGTACCCAAAACAACTACCGTTTGGATGAAATTTTAAACATCTCTTCTTTGCAAACGTATACCCCGGTATACCCCCAGGTGAATAATCTCACAGAACGCGATATGCTTTTTATAAAAACCGTTCTGAATCGGTATGCAAAATACCCCAATGCGGCCCATGAAGCAGTGGTGATTGATTTAGTATACCACCTGGTACCCATCCTGAAACTGGAGCAAGCTCCTGCCGACAAAATAGCGTTTTTAAAAACATTGTTACGCGACTATGTTGTTCTAACAAGATGATTTAAAATTAATTACATATTTTTATTAATATTTTTTTTATTCCAAATGGCATTCTTAACGCATACTTAATGCGATGCTTCCCAGGCTTGACTTATTTTGCCTGAAAACAACATCCACGAAATGCGTTATTTCCTTTCTATTGGCCTTCTATTGTGCGGAATTACAGTTTTACTTGCACAAAAGAACATTGCACTGCCACTTGTTCCCGCTGGCGATGCCTACAACCGAATCAATCCGAAAACCTACAGCATTATTCCCAGCGGACGGTACATCACACCTGCCGGACACACGACCCGAATCGCCCGCGGACCGTACGGCATCGCCATCGCGCCCGACGAGCATCAGGTGCTGATTTTACACCACAATGCCATCGTAACCGTGGTGGATCCGCGCAAACCGGACAATATCCTATATGCCCCCAGTCAGGATGGTAAAATTCCTGCCGTTGGACCCGCGACTTTTCTCGGCGTCGTATATGCCAAAGACGGCAAAACGGCCTACCTGAGTGGCGGCGACAAAGGCACTATTTTGGTCATTGATCCCTTTACTTTGCTCAAGACAGGCGAAATTTCCATCGATGGCGACTACATGGGCCATAAATACGAAGATTCCTTTACCTCCGATATTGCCATCGACCACAACCGCAATGAATTGCTGGTGCTCGATCGCGGCAACAACCGCCTGGTGCGTTACAGCCTCAGCGACAACAAAATCACCAGCAGCATTCCGGTGGGCCGTATTCCGTTTGGCGTATCCCTTTCGCCCGATGGGAAATACGCGTTTGTGGCCAATGTTGGGCTGTACGACTACCCCGTATTGCCGGGCGTAACAGCCACCAACAAAGACACCATGATGCTGCAGTTCCCCGCGTATGGCGCACTCACGAAAGAAGCCGAAACGGGCGTAACCTTGCCCGATGGCCGCGTGATTCCAGGCCTTGGCAACGCTTTGGCCGATGAAGCCATGTCGGTGTGGGTAGTCGATCTGGCTCAAAATCAAGTAGTTAACAAATTCAAAACCGGCTACCAGATCGGCGAAAAAATAGAAGATGTGGAAATTGTGGGCGGCGCCAGCCCCAATTCTGTGGCCGTAGGCAGCCAATATGCCTTTGTTTCCAATGCCACCAACGACCTGATCAGCATCATCGACTATAAAAAAGGCAAAATGGTGGGCGAAATCAAACTGTCCGATTTTGCGCAAAGCGCCGGCGTTCCCAAAGCCACTTCCCAACTGCTGCGCAAATACCGCGGCATGATGCCGTTCGGATTGACGCTTTCGCACGACGAAAAAACGCTGTATGTGGCTTTGTTGGGCTTCAATGCTGTGGCGGTGATTGATGTGCCGCAGAAAAAAGTAAAAGCCCTCATTCCCACCGGCTGGGGAACCACCCGCGTGGCCATTTCCAAAAACGACCAGCAATTATTTATCCTCTCGGCCCGCGGATATGGCGCAGGGCCCAATGGCGGCAAAGGCTATGTAGCGCCCTATTATGGCACCTATATTGGTGATATTCAATTGGGTACGCTGCAAATTGTAGACAATGTGCAATCGTCGGCCTTGTTGAAAAACTGGACCTCCCAAACCCTCAACAACACCTTTAAAATCACCCAGGTGTTTGATGATGGCAAAAACCCCTGCCCGGCACAGCCCGGAATGCGGAAGAGCCCGATTAAACATGTGTTTTACATCACCAAGGAAAACCGCACCTACGATGAAATGTTTGCTCAAATCAAAACCGGTAAAGGCGATGTGAGCCTGGCGCGTTTTGGCGTAGATGTGCCACTCATTGCCGGGAAAGACACCCTCAAAAAAGTGAGCGTAAGCCCCAACCACCACAGCATCGGGAAAAAATGGGCCATGTCAGACAATTTTTATTGCGATTCCGACGCCAGCATCCACGGGCATCACTGGATGATGGGCACCATCCCCAACGAATATGTTGAGGCCAATTCCGCCGCCGACTCCCGCTTTTTGCCTTTGTCAACAGCCCCAGGCCGTCGTTTCCCCAAAGCAACCGGCGCAGTTGATCCGGAAGATTACAACGAAGCCGGTGGCATTTGGGAAAACCTGGAGCGCAACCACATTTCGTATTATAATTTTGGCGAAGTGAACGAGTTTTCGGGCAACTACGAAGAATGGAACGACACCATTTTCGGCGCAGCCCATCCTGTACCATTCCCGCTGCCAAAGGCGGTGTACGCCCACACCAGCCGCGAATACGCCGGCTTCAACTGCAACATTCCCGACCAGTTCCGCGTCGATCAGTTTGAAAAAGTGTTCACCGAGCGCTGGCTGAGCGGAAAAGAAGAAATGCCGGCCTTCATCGGCATGCAATTGCCCAATGACCATACCGCCGACCCGCGTCCGCAAGATGGCTACCCCTACATCCACTCCTTTGTGGCCGACAACGACCTGGCCCTGGGCCGCATTCTGCAGTTTCTTTCCCATACCAAATACTGGAAAGACATGCTGGTGATTGTAACCGAAGACGATCCGCAAGGCGGCCAGGACCACATCGACGCCCACCGCAGCGTGCTCCTGATGGCCGGACCTTATGTAAAAAAAGGGTACATGTCGCACCGACACGCCAATTTTGGCTCCCTCTTGCGCACCATGTACCACATCCTGGGCATTTCGCCGGTGAACCAGTACGATGCAACCGCGAGTTTGTTGACCGATTTTTTCACCGACCAACCCGATTACAGCCCCTACAAAGTGCTCGCGCACGACCCGCAGGTATTTCAGCCCGAAAAGTCGCTGAAACGTTATGGGAAGACCTTTGATTGGCGGAAGATTGAGATGAGTGGGAAGATGGATGATGAGGCGGAGATGCGGAAGGGGCATTAGATTGCCGATTTCCGATTTGTTCGATTTTCGATTTTTGATTGGATTTTTGATTTCCGATTTATGGGCTATGGCGGTAGGTTTTTTTTGGGAGCCTACCGCTGTAGCGTATGTTTTTTTGGAAATATGGGGTATTGGGGTTAAGTTTGCTATTCGTTACCGCAGTTGACTAGGGATTGGGTTTTTAAGATTTGGGAGTTAATTTAGGGAGGGGTAGGGAATGTGGGTGTGGTAGTATGAAAGATATGAGCAAAAAAGAAAAACATAAATAAATATGGCCAATTTGAGTACAGGGGATAAGATTGCTCAATTCGGGTTATTGATTGCAGTTATTGCAATAGTTGTTTCTTTAACAACACCTGAAATTAGGGAACTGTTAGGACTAGAAAACGAAAAGTCTGCAAACGATAATTTGACGGGCAAACTAAGTGAAAAAGATATTGCCTATATTGGAAGATGGGACTCATCTAAGGTAGCAAATATCGTATTAAAAGAACTTTCACAAGGGAAAAATGAACATGAAATAAAAAAGGGTCATTTTCAAGGAAAAGATAAACTTGAACATTTTATTATAAACTTTTTTGATTATGATAAATTTGGAGATAATAATTTCTCAAAAGTTGCTATTGCATGCAGTCGCCCTGAAAATGGTGATTGCCATGCGTGTGGTGTTGTATTGAGTTTCATTCAATTTATTAAAGTTGAAAGTGGATGGAAAATAGGTGAAAAATATATTGCGGCAATCTATGATGGATCATTTGGCGATCAGCCTAATGATATTGGAGTGTTTTCTATTGGATATAACATTTTAGGTATAATCATAGAAGGAAGTTTTACTA
>JAGWYI010000198.1 GCA_018969455.1 Bacteroidota bacterium
ATTCGGCCTTATCTCGGAAATCACTGGTTCGAATATAGATTCTGTTGATGCCTTGTAAGCCTTGAAAGTACATTTTTCCGAAAAACCAAAATCCCGCCTTGCTGTTTTACCTTTGCGCGCCCCGAACGCAAAACACCGCAACAACACAGCAATCATGGCCATTATACCCATCAATTTAAAAGACGGCTCCCTCGAAAATGAGCAGGAAATCATCATCGGCATCGACCTCGGAACCACCAACAGCTTAGTCGCACACATGGTGGATGGAAAAGCCGTATGCGTAAAAGGAAGCGATGGCAAAAGTACCCTGGTGCCTTCGGTTGTTCACTTTACGCAAAAGGAGGAGGTTCTGGTTGGGGAAGAAGCCAAAGAAAAACTGATCACCGACCCCGCACACACCATTTATTCGGTTAAACGCCTCATGGGCAAATCCTACAAGGATGTCCAAAACCTGGAAAAACATTTCGGATATCAGATATTGGACGACGACACGGAATCGCTTGTAAAAATCCGGGTGTTCGACCGCTTTTACACGCCTGTTGAACTCAGCGCCCACATCCTGCGTACCCTCAGGCAACGCATCGAAGCCGAATTGGGCGCCCGGGTTACCAAAGCCGTCATTACCGTGCCCGCTTATTTCAACGACAACCAGCGCCAGGCCACCCGCGATGCCGGAAAACTCGCCGGACTCGATGTGCTCCGCATTGTGAATGAACCCACCGCTGCCGCGCTCGCATACGGGCTCGATCAGGAAGAAACCGAAAGCATCGCCGTGTACGACCTTGGTGGCGGAACTTTCGATATCTCCATCCTGCACCTGCAAGACGGCATTTTTGAAGTACAATCTACGAATGGAGACACCTTTTTGGGGGGCGATGACTTCGACCGGATTTTGGTAGAACATTTTTGCAAATTGCTGAATATTGATGCGGAAACCTTGTCTGAAGAAAAAGAATTGGGACAAGAAGTACGTCTGACTGCCGAAAAGGCCAAAAAAGCCCTCTCCTTTGCCGATACCTGGAGCGGAAACCTGCGCGGACAGGAATTGACCCTCAGCCGCCCGGATTTTGAAGCGATGATCGCCCCGCTGGTGCAACGCACGCTGGATTGCTGCAAACAGGCACTGCAAGACGCTGGATTGCAAACAAGCCAGATAGACAAAGTGGTGATGGTGGGCGGCAGCACCCGGGTACCCCTTGTAAAACAACAGGTTGCAGCGTTTTTCGGGAAACCGGTGTACGACAAGCTCGACCCCGATGAAGTGGTCGCACTCGGCGCTGCCATCCAGGCCGATGTGCTGGCCGGCAATCAAAAAGACGTGTTGTTGCTCGACATCACCCCGCTGTCGCTTGGCATTGAAACGGTAGGCGGATTGATGGATGTGATCATTCCGCGCAACTCGAAAGTGCCCGGAAAAGCCGGCCGCCAGTACACCACCAGTGTGGATGGCCAGAAAAACCTGAAAATCGCGGTGTTTCAGGGCGAGCGCGACCTGGTGGAACACAACCGCAAACTGGGGGAGTTTATCCTGCGCGACATCCCGCCCATGCCGGCGGGTTTGCCCAAAATCGACATTCAGTTTATCCTGAATGCCGATGGTATTCTGACGGTAAAAGCCAGCGAATTGCGTTCCGGCACGGCCCAAAGCATTGAAATAAAGCCCACTTACGGCATTTCCGAAGAAGACATGGCGCGCATGCTGCTCGACAGCATTGTACACGCCAAAGACGACATGCAGGCCCGCGGGCTCCTGGAGGCACGCAACGAAGCCAACAACCTGCTGCTCGCCGGTGATAAGTTTTTGATTCAAAACGATGCCATCCTGGATGCTGAAGAAAAGGAAAATACAAAGGCTTTGTTAACAGCCCTGCGGGAAGCCACACAAAAAGACGATAAAGACGTTATCCTTGCCGCTATTGAAACACTCAACACCTATACCATGCCGCTTGCGCATCGTGCCATGGACAGCACCATTCGAGCGGCAATGGCCGGAAAAGAAGTAAATCAGACCGATTTTTAAACATGAAACAACTCGTATTTGCCCTTTTTTGCACCATGCTCTGCGCCGGCGCCTGCCGCGCACAACAGCCCGCGGTAAGCACGCCCGCGCCCTTTGTTCAATGGGAACAGAAAAAAATCGATCTCGGTAAAGTGAAGAAAGGCGAAAAACGCAATTTGTTCTTCACATTTACCAATACCTCCGGAGCCGATGCCCAAATTGAACTGGTTGATGCATGTACCTGTACCACAACAGATTATCCCAGGGGTATTATTCCCCCGGGCGGCAAAGCACGCATAGATGCTACTTTCGACTCAACCGAAAAAGACGAATCTGAAACCATCGATATTAACGTGCTCTTCAAGCAAACAGATGCAAAAGGCATTCCGCACATGGAAATTGTACAATATGCTTTTGATTTGGTGAAATAAAATCAAATAAAATCCGGGCAAAATCAAAACTTCAATTATTTTTAAAAAGAGGATTATTAAACCTTTAAATTTGCCTGAACAACAATATTCATCTAAAAAAATTACGAAACATGAAGCATCTCATTACCCTGGTGATTTGTATGGTGGCCTTGGTGCAAACAGCATTCGCCCAGTTGCCCAATGGCAGCATCGCACCTGATTTTACAGCAAAAGACATCAATGGCAATACCTGGACCCTCTATGATTTGCTCGATCAGGGCAAAACAGTGTACGTAGATGTTTCAGCCACCTGGTGCGGACCATGTTGGAACTATCACAATTCCAAGGCATTAGAAGACTTGTATTCCACCTATGGCCCTAATGGAACCAATGAAGTAATGGTTTTCATGGTGGAAGGAGATGCTTCAACCACCCTGGATGATTTGTATGGTACCGGTACCAACACCCAGGGCAACTGGGTGACCGGTACGCCCTACCCCATTATCGACAACGCAGATATTGCCAATAGCTACCAGATTACGTATTTCCCGACCATTTACCAGATTTGTCCCAACCGGATCGTTACGGAAGCCGGACAATTGCCCACTGCCGATTTGTACGCTTTGAAAGGCGGCTGCCTGGCGCCTTATGGCGCCAACAACGCCGGCTTGCTGGGCTACAAAGGATTTGAAGGCACTTTCTGCAAAAACAAGAGCTGGACGCCCTCCATCGTGATGCAAAACCTGGGGACGGCCCCACTTACCAGCGCAAAACTTGAAATGGTTCAGGATGGTACCGTTAAACAAACCATCAACTGGACGGGCAACCTGAGCACATTTAATTTTGAGGAAATTACTTTCGACCCGATCACGGTTACCCAGAATTCCAACATCGAATTAAAAGTATCCAACCCGAACGGTGTAAATGACGATGACACCAGCAATGACGTGCATCTGATTGAAACCACCGAAAGCATGGTGATCAATAAAAACCTGCTGACCCTTGAGTTAAAAACAGACAACTACCCCGCAGAAACGTTCTGGACCCTGAGCAATTCCAATGGCGATGTGTTGTACCACTGGGGCAATGCGGCTGTGGCGCAGTATCCCGATCCTTCCACCTTGTATACGGGTAAAAGCACGGTTTATACCCATCAAATTCCGGTTCCAGCCGATGAATGTTACGATTTCACCATTTATGACGCATACGGCGACGGAATCTGCTGCGCCGAAGGCAATGGATACTACCAATTGAAAGACGAAGCAGGCAACATTCTCCTGGAAGGCGCCTCTTTTGGCAAGCAAAAAGATGAATTGTTCCAAACGAAAGACGTTTCCGCCATCGCCAACAATGCGGCCATCGTGAAATACAATGGTATAGCGGGCGATTTCTGTACGGAATTGCAGTTTACCCCGATTGTGACCCTGCAAAATCTGGGCGCTGCTGCACTCACCTCAGCCAAACTGGAAGTTAAGAACAGCACAGGTACCGTTTTGGATACCTACAACTGGAACGGATCTATTGCTTCCGGAAAATCAAGTGATGTGGCACTCCATCCCTTAAACCTCACTGCAACTTCCAACCTGACGGTACACATTGCAGCGGTTAACAATGCGGCCGATAATTACGACTACAACAACAGCGTCGACTTTGCCGTTTCCCGCAATGTGACACAAAAACAAAAAATTAAAATCACCATTAAAACCGATACCTACGGCTACGAAACTTTTTGGGCCTTGCTGAATAGCCTGGGCGACATCGTGGCGTCTGGCGGCAACACCAAGGTCGGACTCACCGGCGGCGGTGCGCGCAAGGCAGCAAGCGGTGACCCTGGCGCTTACGGCAACAATACAACGGTCGTGACCAATGTGACCCTGCCCGAAGCCGATTGCTACACCCTGGTTTTGGTAGATGATTATGGCGATGGTTTTTCGGCCGGCTATTACAAGGTAGATGAAGTAGGCGGTGTAAACATCATGAATCGGGTCATGAGCACCGGCGCAATTTCTGAAGACAATCTGGTGGATGCCGGTTTGATAACAGCTACGCAGGAAATCAATGGCCTGGAACGCATTTCCCTGTCTCCAAACCCCGCAAACAGCCAGTTGATGCTGCAATTTGGACTAAAAGACGGCATGAACCTCCAATTCGATGTGGTGAATACCTTGGGACAACTGGTACAAAGCATCCCTGCCAACTGGTACAGCGCCGGCCCGCAAAGCCTGCGCCTGGATGTATCTGAATGGCAAAGCGGTGTGTATTTCTTGCGCATGAGCGATGGCGTGCGGGTGAATACCCGCCGTTTCACGGTTACGCATTAATATTTAAAAAATAGATAATAAAAAACGGATTGTCCTGATTTTCAGGGTGATCCGTTTTTTTATTTAAACGAAATCGCGCGCACGGGCGACACCCGCGCGATGGCGAGCGAAGGCAGGAGTAAAAACAAGAGGGTGAGCAGCAAAGTACCCACATTGATGCCCAGAATTGACCACCATTCCATCCGAATCGGCGCGTAAGAAAGGTAATAATCCGATTCCTTGAGGGTGATGAGGTGGAAATGGTCCTGGATAAAACAAAATCCCAGTCCAATTAAATTTCCCCAAAAAATACCTGACAGAAGAATCACCGCTGCATAGTACAAAAAGATGTTTCGAATTTTGCGGTTGTTTTCGCCAAGGGCTTTCAACAGGCCGATCATGCGCGTGCGCTCGAGCACGAGCACGAGCAAGGCTGTGATCATGTTGACGATGGCTACAGCCAGCATCAAACTGAGCACCACAATTTCGTTGGAATCCTGGAGTTGCAGCCACTCAAAAATGGCAGGAAACTTCTCTTTAATGCTGACGCTCAACAAATTGGGTGGTAAAATTTCGTCGTAGATGTATTGGCTGTACAGGTTCAAATCCCGCAAATCCTGCAACCAGATTTCAAAGCCGGCGACTTCATCGGATTGCCAGCCCAACAGATCCTGCACCTGACGAATGTCGCATAAGGCAAATTTGCGATCGTATTCTTCCAAACCGGTTTTGTAAATCCCGCAAATTTGAAAAACACGTTTTAACTGATCCCGACCTTTTACAAAATGCAGCACACATTTATCGCCTACCTGAAGTTGCAAGCGGTCGGCCGTTTGCTGGCTGATGAGCAGGTCGCGAGAGGCGCTTGTATCCGACAACTGAAGCACATTCCCTTGTTTCAAATACGGCTCCAGGTGTTGCCAGGCAAAATCCTTCCCAATTCCTTTGAGCAAAATGCCATCCATTGCGGTTTTGGAGCGCATAATTCCCGGCTTGTGGGCAAACACCTGAATGTGTTCGATCCCTCCATGCGAATCGATTGTTTTTTCGTCATCGGTTTCCACACCCAACACTTTCATCGGCATGGCATAGCGAATGTGGCGGATGGTATCCAGGGAAGGATAAAAAACCTGATCAATTTTGACGGGTTTGGGTTCAAAGGAGAGGGAGTATGCGGTATCCGAAATGTGAATATGTCCCCAGAACTCGAATATTTTCCGGCTTATTTCATATTTAAACCCCGAAATCAGGGCTGTTGCAGCCACCATAACAGCCACACTCAACGCAACAGCCGCGATGGCGATGCGAATAATCAGACGAGAAAAGGTTTTTTCTTTCGAAAATGCCAGTTTGCGTGCGATAAAGAGTGGGAGGTTCAAAACAGGAGATTTAATGTGACATGATACGAATTTTAGGTAGAAACGGGTTCTGCATCCCCAAATGCGCATGCAAAATAACGTTTAATCCCGCAGAAATTCCAGTTCAAGATGACGATCGAGTTTGGCGATGGAACTGGGTTCATGTGGGGTTTTATCGTCCTGCCGATATTTGACCACATAATCAACGGCGCCGAGAATTTCGCTGCTTACCCCGCCAAAGGTAGAAGGAAAAGGCATGTTGAGTTTGGCGGCAATGGTGCTGATAAGCGGCTTGCCAAATTGTTTGATCAGGGTTTGACAAAACTCATCCTGAGCAACCCGGATGGCTGCACTGTGGTCGGGTGCGCAAGCGCCGGGAGGCAAGCCCTGTGATTTTTCGTATACAATGGTAAGCGGGCGCGTGTGGTAGGCCAACAGCGTTTCCAATCGGGGATGAATCCTGGGTACATAGGTTCGAAGCATTTCAAGATCGGAAACCAGCACAACAAATGCTTTTTCGGGCATTTGGCCCTTTAACATTGCAATACGAGCAATGGCTGTTTCGTTGGTAGCATCGCAGCCAATGGCCCAAACGGTATCTGTTGGATAGCAAATAATGGCGCCGTTTTGTAATTGGCGGACAATATCGGAAATGTCGTCACGTAGCAGGAACATAACCCAATAAGGAGTGTTTAAAAAAATAAGTGCCTAATTTTGGCCAGGCAAATGTGCATCATTTCGACGGATTCGGCATCACACAATATCTTGAAAACGCAATTTATTATGAGCAATGGAAAGCAGTTGGTTTGGATTGTGCTGTTAATCAGCATCTTAGCCCCGTTTTACATTCAGGCCAAACACATCATTGGCGGCACCATTTATTATGAATGTTTGGGGGTAAGCACCACAGGTACCCATAAATACCGCTTTACCATGAAGGTTTACCGGGATTGTTTGGGCGGTGGGGCCGCCTTTGACGATCCGGCGGAATTTGCCATTTACCGTGGATCCAGTATCAACAACATCCGTCAGGACCAATTTAAATCGGCTTTGCTGATTTTCAAGCAACTTGAGCCCGACACGCCTCTGTGTGTGCGCAAATTGCCCAATGTATGCGTAGAGGAAGCAACGTATTCCTTTGAACGCGAACTAAAAATATCGAGTACCGAAAGTTATTTTGTAGTTTATCAGCGGTGTTGTCGAAACGAGACGATCAAAAATTTAAAAAATCCGGGCAATATTGGTGCAACCTTTATGGTAGAACTAACCCCGGAAGCACAAATAACCTGTAACAACAGCCCGGTTTTCAAAAATTTCCCGCCCATCGTGATTTGCAATCATGTCCCCCTGGAGTTTGATCACAGTGCGAAAGATGTGGATGGCGATTTATTGGTGTATAGTTTTTGCTCGCCTTTGGTGGGGGGAGGCAATATATTACAAG
>JAGWYI010000199.1 GCA_018969455.1 Bacteroidota bacterium
GCTGGAAAACCGCTGATGGTAGCGCCCAAGCCTGAAGAAATCAACGGAGATGCAGTTGTGCCACCGTCATATACATACAAGGCATCCCAGCCGCTTTCTACTGCGAAAGTAGAGAATACAGCCTGGATTTTGTTGGTTGCAACTGAAGGTGCGAACGTTACCGCAGTAGCGTTATTGTTGCCGTTGGAATAGTTCGCAGCAGAGCCTCCGTTGTCGAAGAAATTAAAAGAACATGTGCCCGGAGGAGCAATCGTGAAGGTTTGGTTAACCCCCGTGTTGAAAGGCATATTTACTGTTACCTGTGCGAAGGACTGTGATACAGTCATACAAGCCAGCAACAGCATGCCCCAAAGAGTTATGTTTCTCTTTTCCATGAGATATGGTGTTTTTTAAAAAAATTTTTGAATCATTGATAAACAGGAAACCTCGGAGTAAAAGGTAAAAGCAATTAGTTCGACAACAAATCGGTTGCTTCTGCTTCAATTGCTGTCAACAGGTATTTTGTAACGTTCAAACCTGTTGTGTTGGCATCGCCTTGTACTCCGCGGCTGCCCATGTACAACGTAGTACGTGGTACAGATGCAGGCACCGCATCACCTTCGCTGATGAAACGGTACACATTCTTGAAGTATACAATGCGTACACTGTTGTCATTGTACAACTGAGAACCAGGAATTTGCTGTCCTAACAAATTAGTCAGCGTTGTTACCTTAGATTCCAGCAAGGTCTGCGCTTCTGCGCTGTTTACCCAGTTCAAGTTACTTTGGCTTCCAGACAGGGTTTGTGCCCCTGCGCTGTTCGCTGTAAGCAGCAACCCGCATACCAGGAAAAACATCGCTGCAAGCGCTTGAAAACTGCGTTTTGCAAACATTTTTTTCATGTGAATGAATTGAAATTGTGAAAAAAGCATTCTATAGAGATTTTTTTTATTTGAGGCCCCCAGTTTATCAAACAGAAAAGCAATTACCACAGGGGATGACGCCATCCTGTGGTAATTGCTCTCTACAATACCCTTTGAAAGAAAACCGTAACAGTTTCTTGTCATGAGATTAAACGAGTTTGATTTCAATATTATACGTCAAAACACGGCCTTGGATTTCCAAAAGGACTGTCTTGGATGGCAAAAATCATGCCGAAAGACAAGGGTGTTGAGATAAACCAAATAAAATATCTGAGGGAAGCTGTTACAAAATGAATTTTGCAAACCGAACTGCGAAGTATCCGGAAGGGAACCTTCTCTCATGAGACAGAAACAGATTAAAAAAATACAAGCACACTAAATGACTTGTAAAAGCAAAAGTACGACAGATTACAGTTTCAACAAAATCCGTTAACTACTTTTTTCGGCCCATTGTTATTGTCCCCGCTGAAATCCCTCCAACACTTTTTGAACCTCCGGATCTCCCGGCGCAAAGGCACCTGCGTGCGTTACATCTGAAATTCCGCCTGCTTGGTCTCCAGAATGGTAGCGCGCAATTCCCCTGTTTAGATACGCAAGATAAAGCTGCTGATCTAGATTGGGTGCGCGCATTTGTGAAGGAGTAGCCTCCATTGCCTGAATAGACATACCGAGCGCAGTAATGGCCTCCAGATCTCGTTTCATGTTCATCAATGTCAAGCCACGGAGTAAATCATGCGCAGCCTTTTTCCTGGGTTCATATTTGGTAGCGTTCTCCAAATCTGTCAGTGCCGCATTGGGGTTGTATTCATAGCGAGATAATGCCCGATCGTAATAGCGGCCGCCGTTTTCGGGATCAAGTGCAAATGCCTCTTCATATAATTGTTGCGCTTTTTGTCGGTATTGATTCTGCAATACCGGATTTGAATCGGCCGACTGAGCCTTAAAACTATAAGCGCTTGCCAAGCCGCCAAAGGCATCAGGCATTTTACACCCATCACTGATGGCTTTTTCGAATTGGACAATCGCTTCATCTATTCTGCCCTTGCGGCCCAGGTAATTGCCTAAGGCATCGCGCGCCTGATCGTTTTCAGGAAAAGACGCCAGCACAGCCCCCCAAAGGGTTTCATCATTGGCCCAAACCTTTACCTGGGCGCGCGTACGTGCAATCCAAAAAATGGCCAGCACCACGATGACAATTATATAGGTGTTCAGCAAGACTTTTGATTTGTCAGCAAATTTTGAAAAAACCAAAGAAAGTCCGCCGAATATGGCAACAGATGGGAGGTACAAATACCGATCGGCCATCAGCACGGAACCGATGGAATAAAAGCGCAATACCAAAAAAATCGTCACCCAGAAGAATAACATGAAAAACAATGCATTGCGCCGTTTTTTCCAGACTAGCCAGGCCGTAAGCCCCAGGAGGAGCAAGCCAAACAAAAATCCGACTAAATAAATCGGGTCAGACTCCCTGCCTTCCGGCGGATAGGGATACAAGGGAGAAAGTCTAAACGGCCAAATTGTTTTAGCTGCATACACCATGAGGCTGTACCCAGCAAAACACAGATTTTGAAAGAAACTGTAATGCACCGACAAGGCCGTACCTTGTTTATACGTTACTTGTAAAAAACCGTTGAAATCTTGTCCCGATTGTGCAGCAATGGCCAGTAAACCAACCAGAACGGATAAGGCGAACATCGGAATTTTTTCCAAAAGCAATTTTGCAGACCATTGACGTTGCATCCAATAATCCATCAGCAAACAAAGCAATGGAAACACCACAGCTACCGCTTTAGACAAACACGACAAAAGCATAAAGCCAAATGCCAACCAAAAATTGCGTCGATGCCCTTTGTCGACATAGTACCAGTATGCAATACAGCCAGCCAACAGGAAACACATATGTAATACGTCTTTGCGCTCCGAAATCCAGGCAACTGACTCAACCCGCATGGGATGCACCGCAAATAAAACGGCGGTACTCAATGCAACAATCAGCCTTTTCCCGGATAGTAACCCAACCCAATAAAATACCAAAACGGCATTGAGCGCATGTAGTACAATGTTTGCCGCAATAAATGACTGCGGCCCCAACCCGAAAAGCCGCGCATTCAACCATAAGCTCCACATGGTAAGCGGATGATAGTTGGCAGCAACCACTTGCCGGAATAAGTCCCCAAAATGCGCAAAAGTAGGCGTGAGGATAAATTCGTTTTCTGTAACGTATAAATGGTCGTCCCAACGCAAAAACTGATTGGACAAGGCGCCGGAAAAAGCAACCGCAACCAATGCGATCAGCATCAAGGCATAAACAGCCGGGTTTTTCGATCCGGTTTTACCGGCATCGACTTGCTTGAGGGGCTTTGCCTGTTTATTTTTTTGTATCTTTTGCGTCATGGACAGTTGTCTAATCTTTACCCCTGTTTGAGTATCCAACGATAAGAAAGTACATTTGCGCACCAAACATACTTAAACATGGCAAAAGTAATGACTTCCGGTTTCCCCATTCGTTCAAAATTCGTTTTTTACAGCCTCCTTGCCTTTGGATTTGTATATATTACAGGTATGGTAGCGTGTAAAAACGATTCAGGCGCAGCCGTCGGCCCAACCACAACGGTCGAAGAGACGCTTTCGGCAACGAATCCGAAACTTAAACTGCTGAGCGCCGAACAAACCGGTATTGATTTCCAGAATAAAATTTCCGAAACGCTGGAAAATAACATTACGACAAATATAAATATGTATAACGGTGGCGGACTGTGTATTGCAGATATAAACAACGACAACTTGCCTGATATTTATTTTGTTTGCACCAACGGAAAAAACCGTTTGTACCTGAATTTGGGCGGTATGAAATTCAAAGACATCACAGATTCCGCCGGTGTCGGTTCTGAAGATGGTTTTGAAACGGCTGTCACTGCCGCCGATGTCAATGCAGACGGTTTCCTCGATTTCTATGTTTGTCGGGGCGGCACGCAAAACGATGGCTCCCGAACAAATAAATTATTTATCAACAACGGAAACCTGACTTTTACGGAAAAAGCGGCCGAGTATGGATTGGATGATAAAAGTGCCTGCACGGGCGCTAATTTTTTTGATTACGACAACGACGGAGACCTTGATTGTTATGTACTCACCTACCCTACCGAGGGCGTTTACACCAATAAAATTGAAGCCAAACTCGGTGATGACAAAAAATACCACCCTTATCTGATACCCAAAGCGCAATACGACGCCGACCGCTTGTACCGCAATGACAATGGAAAATTCAAGGACGTGTCGCAAGAAGCCGGGATATGGAGCATCGGGTACGGATTGAGCGTATCGGTGACGGATTTTAACCACGACGGCTGGCTGGATATTTATGTCGGAAACGACTTCATTCAATCGGACATGTTGTATATCAACAATAAAAACGGCACATTTACAGATCGGATCGGGGAATATTTTCATCATTCGTCACAACACACCATGGGCAATGACATCGACGATTTTGACAACGACGGATTGGTAGATGTGTTCACCGTGGATATGCTTTCGGCCAACCACCAACGCCAAAAATCGCTGGCAGCAACCAACTCGCAGAGTAAACAAACGGCGTTGATTCAAAATGGCTACCTGGAACCTGTGGTGCGCAATACCCTGCAACATAACAATGGAAATGGCACTTTCAGCGATGTCGCCTGCCTCGCGGGCGTGTACAAAACCGACTGGTCCTGGAGCGGACTTTTGTTTGACATCGACAATGACGGATACCGCGACATTCATGTTACCAACGGTTACCGCCGGGAGGTTATTGACCGTGATTTTATAGATTTTAAATTGCCTGAAATTCAAAAAGCCTACGGCGAAGGCAAAAAATTCCGCGATTTATACCCGAATCCGGAAGATTTTTTCAAGCAAATTCCAACCTATAAAGCGCGCAATTTCTGTTTCCAAAACAAAGGTAACTGGCAATTTAACGACGTAAGCGGCAATTGGATGACCATGGAAGGCACTTGGTCCTGTGGGGCTGCCTGGGCCGACCTTGATGCCGACGGCGATCTGGATTTGTTGGTAAATAATTTAGAGCAGCCCTCGTTTGTGTATGAAAACACCAGCAGAGGACAGCCGAACACCAACTATCTTCAGGCAAAATTGCAAGGCAGCGCTAAAAATCTATTTGCGATCGGGGCTTCTGTGATGATAGAATACGACAACGGCCATCTTCAATATCAGGAACTGAATTCGGTACACGGCATCTTCTCGTCGGTCGAACATTTGATTCATTTTGGTTTAGGCGCTGTTCAAAAAGTGGATAAACTCACCGTGCGCTGGCCGGACGGTAAAACCCAAACTCTTACAGATATCAATGCAAATCAACGACTTGTATTAAAGTATTCAGACGCGTCGGGCTATGTTGCAGCGCTTGTTCCGCCCCAAGTGGCAAACAAATATTTCAAGGATGTTACCGGTACGGCCGGTCTGAATTTTAAACACGAAGAAAATATTTTTAACGATTTTGAAAACTGGCCGCTACACCCTTGGAAAATTACGGACTTAGGGCCGCTGCTTGCCAAAGGCGATGTAAACGGCGACGGTTTGGATGATGTGTATATCGGCAATGCCTTTGATAAATCGGGCGCGCTGTTTGTTCAAACACCCGGTGGAGCATTTAAGCCGATTGCAAGGGATGTCTGGGAGGCCGACAAAATTTATGAAGACCATGGGGCCTTGTTTTTTGACGCCGATGGCGACAAAGACCTTGATTTATTTGTGGTGAGCGGCGGCGCAGAATCAACTTCTCCCCAAGCCTGGCAGAATCGCTTGTATATCAATGTGGACGGCAAAGGTAAATTTGCCAAAGTGCAGGGCGCCATTCCGGCAAGTACGGAGGTGGCTTTACGGGTAGCGTCTTTTGATTACGATCACGATGGCGACAATGATTTGTTCATCGGTGGGCGCGTAACGCCCGGCAAATGGCCATTGACGCCACGCAGCCTGGTGTTGCGCAATGACCGCAGTACCTTTACAGACGCCACCGCGGAAGTCGCGCCGGATTTTGAACATTGCGGCATGGTGACCGATTTGAATTGGGCAGACATCGACGGCGACCAGCAGCCGGAACTGATTGTGGTGGGTGAATGGATGCCCGTTACTGTTTTCAAATGGAATGGCGGAAAACTCCAAAATATCGCCAAACTGTCCGGTTTGGACCAAACAAACGGGCTTTGGAACCGCCTGGAAGTCGCAGATCTCGATCATGACGGTGATTTGGATCTTATTACCGGCAATTTTGGTCAAAATACCCGCTTAAAGGCCTCTGCGGACGCTCCTTTGCGCTGTTTTGCCAAAGATTTTGACAACAACGGCATACTGGATCCGATTATGGCCGAATACGAAAATCAGAAATTGTATCCGCTGTACCAAAAACCGGAAATGACCAAGCAAATGCCGATCTTGAAAAAGAAGTTCCTATTATCGAAAGCGTATTCCCAGGCAACGATGGATCAAATCTGGCCGCAAAAGGACTTGGACGCAGCATTGAACTTGTTCGCATATACCCTCGAAACTTGCTGGTGGGAAAACCAAGGAGGTAAATTCATTAAACAAACCTTGCCAATTCAAGCACAAATATCTGTTGTACAAGGCATTATAGTTGACGATTTTAACAATGACGGCAACCCGGACATCCTGATGGCCGGCAACAAATACGGTTTGGATGTGGAAACCAACCGTTGCGATTCCGGGAACGGCGCCTTGCTTTTAGGCGACGGAAAAGGGAATTTCACCTGGATAAACAATGTAGAAAGCGGTTTTTGGGCCATGCAGGAAGCACGGGACATTGTACTGTTGAAAGGTGCGGGCACGAAAAAATTTGTGATTGTGGCCAATAATAACAGTAAACCGCAGGTATTTCAGCACTAAGACTGCAAATAATCAATTATGAAATCATTGGAACTTATTTCATTATATGATTAATGCCTAAAGTGCATTGATCATACAATTTGAACGTGTCATAAATGTTTGGGCTAAGTCCGGTACACGATAAGGAAAAGTTGCTCAAGAATCCGTGTGAAAAATCTTGTTTCGCCTATCTATACTTTATACCCCCAGGTTTTGTGCATAACGATCTTTATAAATCATTTTAAATAATCGTAATCCATCCTGATTTATCCAAAAATCCAGCGAATCCTGGTATAAAAACAAACCGGCTGCCCCACATGCGTGAGACAGCCGGTTGCTTTTTATCAATTTCCCCCGCTTGGGTTGAAACTTGCCGGGTTTTTGGTCGACTCGCGGGTCAACCTTATCGGGTCTGGATCATTTTCTTCGTTGCACTGTTCGTCGCAGTTTCCAACTTGTAGTACATCATGCCCACGGTGTTCAACAACGCGCGATCGATCGCGATGCTGTTGTAACCTTTCGCATATGAACCTTTCTGGCTGTAAATTACACGGCCAGTTTCATCAAAGATGCTCAACGTTGCCGTTGTCGCCTCTGGCAAGTTGAAACCGATGAAGGTCATGTTTACGAATGGGTTTGGTACGTTCTGGTACAACTCGAAGCCTACACCGCTGATCGTTGAAGTAGATCCGTTGTTGAAACGGAA
>JAGWYI010000200.1 GCA_018969455.1 Bacteroidota bacterium
AGACCTCGGAGAGGTCTAACATTTGTAGATCATCACATTGTTATCAGACCTCGGAGAGGTCTAACATTTGTAGATCATCACATTGTTATCAGACCTCGGAGAGGTCTAACATTTGTAGATCATCACATTGTTATCAGACCTCGGAGAGGTCTAACATTTGTAGATCATCACGTTGTTATCAGACCTCGGAGAGGTCTAACATTGGTTTTTTGTTTGATTATTCAAAACCAATGTGGGTGCGCTTCAAGATCGTAACATCCTTAAAATCAATCTTTTTTACCAATATTCAACTTCGCCCAGCTTCCTTGAATATTGTGGCATGGCGAAATGAGGATATTTCGCTCTATTTTGTTTAAGTCAACGGCATTGGAATGAAGGGCAGTATTCCAAGCCATACTGCGCGCCGATTGTCTAAAATTCAGACAGAAAGTCATGTACAAAATTAAACCAGGCAACGTATATTTTGGGATGCTGCACTCGAAGCTGAACACCTATCGATTGCGCCTGGGCTTTTACTGGAAGGAGCGTATCCTGAAATTGGTGCAGTGGTTAAGGAAAAATCCTGTAAAAGCGGCTTGCGCTGGAATACTGACGCTTATATGGCTGTTTTGCCTGCCTGATCCCCTTTTCGATCGGCCGCTCTCTTTCGTATTAGAAGACCATCACCATGAACTCCTGGGCGCCCGAATTGCTTCTGATGGTCAATGGCGCTTTCCGGAACCCGAACACATTCCCGACAAATATGCAACTTGCCTGGTTGCTTTTGAAGATCGGCGATTTTGGTGGCATCCTGGTGTTGATCCCTTCAGTTTATTCCGGGCGATGTGGGTAAACCTTCGATCTGGAAAAATTGAACGCGGTGGATCAACCATCAACATGCAGCTGATCCGGATGGCACGGTTCAATCCCCCTCGAACAATTTGGGAAAAGCTGGTGGAATTCTTCATGGCGACCCGGCTCGAACTGGGTTATTCTAAAAAACACATTTTGAGGTTGTATGCCGCCCATGCTCCATTTGGCGGCAACGTAGTCGGACTCGAGGCGGCGGCCTGGCGTTATTATGGCAAAAAACCCGAGTTACTCAGTTGGGCAGAGGCTGCAACCCTGGCTGTTTTGCCCAACAGCCCTGCCATGATACATCCTGGCAGAAACCGACTTCAATTGATGGAAAAACGCAATCGTTTGCTTGATCAATTGTTAAAAAACAGACAAATTTCGGCGTTGGAATGCACCTTGGCTAAAGACGAACCATTGCCTGAACAACCCATGCCCTTGCCAATGCTTGCGCCCCATCTTCTGGATCGTGTTATGGCAAAAAACAAGGAACGAAACGGTCGATCAGCAGAATACCGTTTTACCAGTTCAATCGATAAAAATCTGCAACAAAATTTGTTGGAGATCCTGGAACGCAGACAAGCCATTTACCGGGGAAACGACATTCACAACATCGCAGCAGTCATACTGGATGTAAAAACAGGGGCCGTATTGGCCTATGTAGGGAATGTTGGCTCGTCTGGAAAAGACCATCAGGCCGATGTAGACATTTTGGCCGCCCCCAGAAGTACGGGAAGCATTTTAAAACCTTATTTATATGCCCTGGCGCTTGAAAGCGGGGTAATTTTACCGGAAAGTTTGCTTGAGGATGTCCCAACACAACTGGGTCAGTATAAACCTGAAAATTATTATGAAACTTACGATGGCGCTGTTCCAGCCAAACGCGCACTTGTTCGCTCGCTCAATGTGCCATTCGTTTTGTTACTCCAAAAGTATGGGCTGGAAAAATTTCATTTCAATCTTAAAAGGCTGGGATTAAACACTTTGCGATTTCCGGCCAGCCATTACGGATTATCCTTGATTCTCGGTGGCGCAGAGGCCAACCTTCTGGATGTTACCAACTCCTACGCGTGCATGGCGCGTGAACTCCGAAATTTTTACCCGAGAAACGGATTGTACGATGCACACGATTTCCGCGCACCCACCTTTTCAGCCAATGAAAAGGCGCCACGTGCTGCATTGTCCAAAAGCAACGACTTGTTGAGTGCGGGCGCCATTTGGTATACTTTCGAAGCCATGCAACATGTTGAGCGCCCAAGCAGTGCCGGAGAATGGGAATTGTTCAGCGCCGGGAAAAAGGTGGCCTGGAAAACAGGTACCAGCATTGGTTTTCGGGATGCCTGGGCCGCAGGCGTAACTCCCGATTTTGCAGTTGGTGTATGGGTTGGTAATGCCGACGGTGAAGGTCGACCAGGACTTATTGGTGTGGAAAAAGCGGCGCCTGTGCTTTTCGAGATTTTTGATCAGTTGCCGGGCGGCAATACCTGGTTTGATCCTCCTTTTGATGCTATGGAACAGGTACCTGTATGCCAACAAAGCGGGTATCGGGCTGGCCAATATTGCACTTCAGATACACTTTGGATCCCTAAATCGGGACTGCAGGCAGCTGTATGCACCTATCACCGGCTTCTCCACCTCGACTTGTCTGGAAAATACCAGGTAAACAGCGATTGCCAACAACCCGACGCCATGCAACATGTACCCTGGTTTGTTTTACCACCTATTGAAGAATTTTATTTTAAAAACAAAAATCCCTGGTATAGCAGCCCACCTCCCTTGCGCCCCGACTGCGTGGGAGGGAGCACAGGTACGGAACAAAATCCTATGGCTTTGGTGTATCCTAAATTCGATACGAAAATTTATGTCCCGATTGATTTAAATGGCACACTGAGCAGCACGGTATTCAAAGCGGTTCATCGAAACCCGGAAACCACGATATACTGGCATCTGGATGGCGCCTACCTGGGAAGCACTCAGTCTTTCCACGAAATGGCGCTCCAGCCTGCTGTTGGCAAACACCGCATTACCCTGGTTGACAAGGATGGCTTTCGCATCGAACAAGCTTTTGAGATCATAGGCAAAAAAGCCCCCAATCAATAGCGCAACATCTTGCACCAGGCTGATTCCCGACTTGTTTCTATGCGATATATGTACCATCCAGGCTCCGGAATGATGTTTTCATCCAGGAGCATCTGCTGGTAACCGGCATCCCGATTCCGGTATTCATTCCATACCAATCGACCCTGAACGTCGAATATAGAGGTCCGTGTCATCCCTGCTTCCGGGAGAAAAAACCCAATGATCGAATTCGATTGAAACGGGTTTGGAACGTTTTGCATCAACTCCAATCCTTTTCTGGCTCTATCGGTAAAATGCAATGTGGGGATGCGGAGCTCATCCCGAATGCCATAAGCTTCCAAAGGGGTAATAAAATCGCTAAACCGGATGTGATCTGATAATTTACCGGTCTTTTTTGCCTTAAATATCAGATGAACCCCTTTGGCGCCAAACTCCACAGAAGCAGTCAGGCAATTGGGGAATTGCGCAAAATGATCGGCACTGAGATTTTCATCTGGAACGACCCGCAAAAGTTCCAGCCCCTCTCCAAATTCCAGGGAGTATTGATACCCTACCAAGGGCTCAGCGGGCGCAATACGCACATCGACTTCAGATCCGGTTACAAACAGTTGATCTTCAAGCGGGAAAATGGCTTTTTCCTGATACCGGGCATCTGCGTGAAATGCACTGTCGGTACTCACATTTCCATTTACATCTCCAATTTTAATCCCGAAAAAATCGAAAGCATTTTCGGACAATGGAATGCTTTCAATCAATTGTCCTTGAAAGGGATTTAATGGGTTGACGAAATTAAAATTGGCTGGCAAAAAGCGCCAGGAACTGTTGGAGGAAAATTTGTCGTTTATGCCTAAAATAAGCCGACGCCCTTCTATAATATCAAAAGAGGTAATGGAATTGCTTCGATTGATATCAGCGGCAATCATCAAATAAGGGCTTGGAATAGGGGAAATACCCAAAACATGCCTGGAAATCAGAACCATATCAAAGGTACTCACTCCATTCAGGAAATCGATGTTTTTTTCTGGTACAACTCGGGCGGTAATTGGCAGGGGCGGTAAAGACCCCAGATCTCCCGAAGCCTTTCCCAGGGAATCTGAAACCGCCACATTGTTGTAGGTATTCAAACTATTCGGATCAACTACCTTGAAGGTAACGTTCGGGATACCCTCGTTGTTGGGGGTAAATACCTGCATGGTTATTAAATTCGAAACCGGGGGCAGCAAACAATAGCCTAAAGAATCTTGTACGGTAATCTGGGTTGAACAATAGGATACAAATCCGGACAAATCGCGAATATACACGTTAACTCCTTGATTTCCAATATCATTACATTCAAACAAAGCAGATGAATACCCCACTCCGTTGGGAAATGGATCGGTACTTACATCCGAACGAACGATGCTGACAGGTAAACTAAAACTCGGCGGATAATTGTCATAGCCAATCAGGAGCGCTTCTGACAGGTTGACTTGTGTTTTGTGATTAGGCCCCAGGTTGGCAACCAAATTCGGGGCGCATTGGACAACAGGAGGCTTGCCATCCTGAATGGTAAAGTAATATTCACAAGTTGCGCTGTTTCCACACAAATCTTCTACGAGCCATCGTATTTTATGCCTTCCGTAAGGCAATTGTACCGGTACAAAATTCAAAGGGTTTTCAGCAGTATTCCATGCAATTTCCGCTTTTATCTTGTCATTAACCACTGTGGTCTTTAGGTCGAAACGGTATAATTGTTCAATTGGAACATTTCGTTTGTCGAATTGCAAAGGCGTACCGCCCGTATAATTAGGATTCATGGCATTTCCTACCAGGATACTTCCAGGTGAAGAATGGATGGGTTGCGTTCCATTCACCACGGTTTCCTGTTTGTTGTCGCCATTCAGATCTAAAAACAACAGGAATGATACAGATACATCCGATTTAGCACACAGGTCGCCAGCCAAAATGCCCAAATAGGCACTTGATCCTTCTGCCAGGTCATGTCGTTCGGCCAAAGAATCGTACAAAGTCAAATCATTCCACAACAAGGCATCATTATTGGTTGAGTCCAGAGTTAATCCGACGGTTACCGGGCAATTTTCAATGAATGGTTTTTCTGTGTCGATAATTTTAATTCTTTGTTTGTAGGTGTACCCGTTGGTGGTTGCCGACCAAAAGGTGCTAAAATTGGTGGTTTGCGGATCGGTGGCATTGATTTTTACAATAGTGGGCGCAAAAACTCCGCTGGTGTTGGGATGGGAAACCACCGGCCCGATCAGGTTGTCGGCATGATTGGTAATGGGATTGGGTTGGGGATTGGGAACAAACTGGAGTGGCGTCAAACTGTCGAACTGGCATTCATTGATCACTTTCCAGGTTCGATCGAGGTAGTAACAGGCATCGGGAACGATTTTAGTAGATGTTTCGGTATAGGTATATTTTATTTTGGCACAGGAAGAATTCTGAATCACCGGCGTGCCAAAATCGGTGTTTACCGTGCAATTTTGGATAACAAAATCATTTGGAAAACGCACATTGTATTCCTGGCTATAGGTTACGGTTACTTTTTGTTGGCAGGATACAATGGGCACTCCATGGTGCAGCCCGGAGAAGTTTCTGAAAATAATGCCTTTTTTGCAAATCGAATCAAAGGAGGAATAATCATTTTGAACCACCATGGTATCAATTTCACAGGAGATTGCTTGTGCAAAACCGTAAAACAAATACGGATTAAAATTTTTGCACAAAACAACGGTATCCACGGGAGCAAGGCATTTGGGGGAAATCGTGTCGCGCACAATAATTTGGGTGTTGCAGGTACTAAATTGACCTGTTCCAAAATTCGATGAAAGGGTATCGCCTTGTGGCAAAACCACATCGTATACCCGCAGCTGGACGGGGATTGTATCGGCCTTATCAGCGCAACAAAATTCCAGTTTTTTATAAAAAACCGAATTTCCCTGGCATGTTCCTGGATTAAGGCGGCGTGCAGCAAAATATAAATTGGCACAATCGTCTGTTGAGCCTTTGTTCAGGGCATCGGCATTCAGGAATGCATTTCCCTGCCCGTTCAAAAACACGACCAGTTGGGTATCACAAACAGCCTTTGGTGGTACCAGATCCCAAATGTCTAGATTGAAACTGCATGAACCTGTATTTCCACAACTGTCTTCGGCTTTGTATACGACATGGGTTCTGCCGGAAGGTATTGCATCAATAAGGCCGGCAATTCCGAGTGTACCGCTTGGCAAACTGTCCAGACTCCCTTGTACTTGAACAGGTACTCCTTGAGCCTCATAAATTACATCAAACGAGGCAATTTCACCACATAAATCATTGATTAGCACATCCGGGAACCCGATTGAGGTTTTGCAATCATTAATAGGAAGGGCTAGGGTGATGTCATCGGGGCACTGTATGAGGGGTTTTGTGGTGTCTGCAATATAGATGAGTTGATGCCGTAGCACCGGATGGCTTGAAATGGGTTGTTCGCCACAGTAGTCGTACAATTTCCAGGTGCGTTGATACAATCGGGTACCGGCACATATTCCGGCCGCTTGCAGGGTGTCGTAGTATTCTGCATCCACATTGCAAATTACGCTTTGTAAAGCAGGATACCTACGGGTTCCGACTTGAAAGTAGGGCGTACCGGTGGCCGAGAGGGGGGCAAATGGAGCGGTACATTGGTAATAGCTTGTATCGGAAGGCCCAACGATGGTATTTAAGTCGGCTTTTAACCGGATGACCTGGGTGCAGGTAGATTTATTTCCCACGATGTCGGTGGCGGTCCAGGAACGGGTAATTGTTTTTCGAACGCCATTTGAGGTTGGCACACAGGGAAGGTTTTGAACGATGTCAACAAAAGTAGGGGTTCCGGCATTCAGTTGGCAATTATCGGATACCGTGGGGAAAGCAGTTGAGATGCCCAGGCTATCGCGAAGAAATTGGGGGGTGGTTGATTCTACAGCGCAGGAGACGGTAATATCCGGGCAGCTAATGGTGGGTTTTAAACTGTCTACAACCAGTAATTGCCCCCAGCAAGTGTTCCCGTTATCCAGTAGCCGTATCCGGAAAGTGTATAATTTGTTCAAATCATTGTAAGAAAAATTGGCCGGTTGCCAGGGACCATTTCCGAATGGAGGCGTACGGTCTACTTCTTTCACATAATTATCGGGGCAACCGAAAGAATTGGGGTACATCAAATCAGACAAAGACGGGGATACGCTGCAGTCGGGGCCTAGTTTTACCGATATCTGGTCTTTACATGAAAGTGGCGTAATAAAATTGTACACATTTACCTCAAATTGGCAGGTGGAAGTATTGCCTGCTGCATCAAGCGCTACATAATAATTGACGGTTTTTCCGATTGGAAACTTGGAGCCTGAGGGCCGACCCAGGGCTTGGATAAGAATTGCGCCTGGCAAGTTATCGGAGTACTGTACCTGATACACTTGGGTTGAATCACAGGCGCCTGGCGCCAGGGTGAGGGCCACATTGGGCGGGCAAGTGATTTGAGGCGGAATGGTATCCGAAATTTGTGCCTCAGCAGCAG
>JAGWYI010000201.1 GCA_018969455.1 Bacteroidota bacterium
GTTTCATCCAGGCAGCAGTTATCCGATACCGTTGCTTTGCCGTAAGCCCACAGGCTTGGGTCGAAGTTCTCGCAGGATACAGTAACGTTTGCGGGTGGTACGCAAGCAGGTTTGATTTTGTCTTGAACTTCTACGTTCACCATGCACTCGTTGAAGATTGGCTCACCGTACTGGTTGAACATGATTTGACCGTTAAGGTCAACCTGATAAACACGAAGGATAACAGTTTGTGTAGTACCTACTTCACCGCAGTAGAACTTGATGGAATCGAGTTCGGCTGTGGCAACGGTTTTTTCACAGTCATCAAGGCCATTGATAAACGCGCTGTAAGGCGCCATGCGGCGAATTGTAAATTTCAATTGGTTACAATCGTCATAAGATCCGTCGTCGAAGGTTTTGGCTTTTACCCAGGTAACGCCGGCGCCTTCGCAACCGTTGGCGGATGGTTTGTAGCAATCGAAAGGATCATCGTGTCCGATACCAACAACAGTGAATTGGTCGCAAGCAGCGGTAGGAGGCTCTTCATCGGCAATTGTGAGGCGATAAGAGCAGGTGCTGGTGTTTCCGCAATCGTCTTCTGCGGTATATATTACACGGTGCGTTCCAGGAGGCAGGCAAGGTGTGTTACCCCAGTTACCCAAGGTATCCAGATCCCACAGGTTGTTGCCTGGGAAAGAAGTCAGTGTACCGCCGAGGGTATACATACCGGTTTGAGCGCCAGTGTAAGGATCGAAAGTAATAACCATCGCACTGATGTTGTTGATGCGAGAGCAAGCATCTTCGATGATCACATCGGGCAGGTTTACAACAGCGCAGCAGTTATTGGTATTGGTGCTTACGGTCAGATCGGCTGGGCAGGTAAATGCAGGGCCTTGATCGTCAACCACTTTAATCAACTGAATGTAGTAAACTGGGTTTTGGTTTGGCGGGAACGGTGAAGTTGGCAAGCACCAATCCAGTACAGTCCAGGTACGGAGAATTTTGTATGTTCCATCGCAAACAGGCAGGAGTTGGTCTGTGTATGCCAGGCTCAATTCGCAGAATGCGTTGTTGGGATAGAGTGGGAAGTTTACACCGAACTCATTGATGTAGGGTACACCTGTAACAGAAGGGTCGGTGTTTACATTGCTGCTGCAAGAGAAGGTATAATCTGCAGGAAATTTAACAGTACCAACATTTTTGCGTTTGAAGTAGAGGTACTGGTTGCAGGTAGCAGAGTTGCCGCTTTGGTCAACAGCAGTCCATTTACGCAAAACATAAGCGCTCACATTGGTTACGCCATTGATGGTACCTGTGCAAGATACATCGGAATAGGTATCAATGTAAGTGAGGGTTGTATTACCGCAATTGTCATCAACAGTTGGGTAAGCCGCTGCGATGTTGAGGCTGTTCAGAATGTAAGCGGGTGTGTAGTTGGTAACCGCGCAGTTCAGGTTAATGTTGGTGCAAGTGATGGTTGGAGCCAGTTTGTCTTCAACTTTAACATTGCCCCAGCACATGTTTCCAGAGATCAGGTCACGTACACGTACTTGAAGGGTTTGACCGATGTTGGCGGAAGTACAAACGAAGTTTCCGGATGCAGGCACCCAAATGTTGTTGATTTTGGCTTGAACCTGCAAGTTGCCGTTCGGGCAACCGCCGCCTTCCAAAATATCATCGGGAAGCAGCTCGGCTTCGCAATTTTGGTCAAGTGACACCTGAACCAGGTCGTTGCATACCAATGAACATTGTGCTGAAGCCTTAACGCCCACGGCGAGACTCAGCACAACAGTAAGCAACAAACTCATCCAGCCAAACTGGAATGTAGAATTCGCTTTTTTCATGAGAAAAGATTAAGTTGTGTAATGTTTAAGTTAAAAATTTATTTGCGATTCTGCCAGCGTGGAAGCATGACAGAAAAAGTTGCCAAAGATTTGGTGTTTTAATAGGGCCTGATTAGAGTTGGTCGGATGCAAGGGAAACAGTGCAGGGTAGAAAAATCCGGAAAAACATATAAAAGCGCCTCAGAGCAGAAATTCGCTGCAAATATAGTATTTACAGATTTATTCATCCAAGCTCCCTCCACAAATAATTGTGCCGATCTTACGACATTTTGCCACAAAAACAATGCCCAATTTTCGATTTATCCTTGATTAAAAGGGAAACCGTCAAAAAACAAATCTGGGGGTGATTAAACGAGATTGTTTTCAAAAGCGATTTTTATCAAACTGGCGGTATTATTAACCTGGAGTTTGCGCATAATGTTCTTCCGGTGGACACTCACCGTTTGATCGCTGATGTACAACTTTTCTGCAATGTCTTTATTTTTTAGTGCCTGGCCGATGTAACGCATGATTTCCATTTCTCGCCGGGTTAATCCATGCTTTCGGGCAAAGCGTTTATCGGGTTGTGCGGTATCGGCATTTTGGGCCATCCGCATGTCAATTAATGCCACGCCATTACCGAGAAATGTATGGCCATTTATGACTTCTTCAATGGCCCAGAACAATTCATCTTTAGTGCCCGACTTCAGCATGTACCCATCGGCGCCGGCTTTGAATGCCGCCCTTACCAGTCGGGGGTCATCGAAGGTACTCATCACAAGTACCCGGGTTTTGGAGGATCCTTTTTTAAGATTTGGGATTACTTTCATTCCGTCTGTGTCGGGTAAGCCCAAATCCAGCAGCACCAAATCCGGCTGGTACTTTTGCATCATCTCTACAACCTGGTTGGCGCTTCGGGCGACGCCATTAATGGAACAGGAAAACTTACCACTCGACTTGGATAAAACGGCATTTAGGCCTTCAACAAAAATGGGATGATCATCTGCGACAAGAACGTTCAGCAATTGCATGTTTCAACTTTTTGATTATGCCATCGCGATGCAATATTCATACCATACTGTTTTTTCTTAACGTATTGAGTCCAGCGCCTTGATTCCCAAATTCTGGAATAAGCACGTTAAAATCGCCATTAATATCCCAAATCAACCCGTATTCTCATTTATTCGTACCGTACCGTCGTGCTGGCAGCATCGGTTCCCTGTGCATTTTTGACTTTAATTTCAAGTGTATTTATTCCGCGTTTTAACTTGGCTACAAAATCAATATTACCTGTTTTAACCACAAAATTGAATCCTGGCAATACTGTGCCATTCAACAAAACCGTAATTTGTTCTTTCAAATTGATGTTGTACACCTTTGCCAATACCACCGTTGATGCCTCATCCGGGTTAAAGGGATTGGCGACAGGCTGAGAGCTGCTTATGATTTCCACCTTGGGCAAATTCGATGCTTCCACGGTAGCCGCAAGTTCTACCGATGCTTCGGCACGTGCCGTTCCTCCTGTATTGCTTACACTTATTTCTACCTTGTTTTCTCCTGTTTTCAACAAAACATCAAAAGAAATTGCACCGGTTTTGGCTTCAAAGTTGAAGGTCCTAATGGGTTTACCATTGGCTGTAATTTTGATTTGGTCTTGGGTTTTAATGTGTTCTACAAGGGCTTTAAAAGTATAGAGTGCTTGCTGCGCTCGCGCGGGCGAGCGCAGGGGATTGGTAAATGAAACCTTGGGCTGCATTTCCAATACGGGCGGCTTGTAGTTAACCCTGACAGAAGCCTCCGCTTCACCGTTGGAATTTTTGGCCAGTACCTTGATGGAGTTCAAACCCTCTGACAACAACAAATTAGCCTGCACAAGCATCGATTTACTGTCAAAAGAAAAAATGGGCAAGGTTTTTCCGTTGAGGGACAGTTGAACCTGATTTTTATCGGTCACATTTTTGACGGTGCATTTTAACATCAATTCTGCCTTTGGCACTTCAGCATCGGTCGTCGGCTCCAGCATGATTACCTCAGGTTTTGGGGGAGCAGGAAGCGCCAAGCGTTCAACAAGGGTTTCCGCACTGCCAACGCCAGCGCCATTACTTGCGGTGATTTTTACCTTGTTTTCTCCTGTCATTAACAAGGTTTCAAAGGATATTGCACCTGTTTTGGCATCAAAATTAAAACTGCGAATGGCTTTCCCATTTGCCCAAATTTTGATTTGATCGGGTGTTTTGATGTGTTCGGCAACTGCTTTGAAGGCATACGTCGCTTGTTGCGTGCGTGTGGGCGAGCGCAAGGGATCGGTAAAAGCTACTTTGGGCTGCAATTCGAGCACCATGGGTATGTAAGTCAGTTTAACGGCAGCTTCCGCAGATCCATCGCTGTTTTGCGCTACAATTTTAACGATATTCACACCTTCTCGTAGTTGTAATCCGGCGCGAATGGCCATTGATTTGGCATCGAAAGTAAAATTGTTTAGGATTTGATCGTTGAGGAACAGGCGAATCTGGTTTTTATCATCCAGGTTTTTAAAGGCGGCCCTAAGCAATACTTCTGCTTTTGGCACTTCTGCATTGTTGGCTGGTTCCAGAATGATCACTTCCGGTTTTTGAGGCGCTGGCGGTTGATATTGAATAACAAAAGATTTGGCATCATTTCCAAAAGCATTAAGCGCTTTTATTTGAATGGAATTGGCCCCATTTTTTAAGGGAACATCGGCGAGCAATTGGTGTCGAATGGGCTCAAAGTTGAAGTTGGTAACGGCGATTCCATTAACCAGCAGCGTGATATCCTCTTTTTTGTTTACATGCTCCACATTAGCCTGAATTCCGTACGGGTTCATGTGCGCTATGGTATTGGAAGCAGCAGGTTGAACAAGCTGAATTATTGGCGCAGGACCTTGGGGTTCGGGCTTTTGGAAACGCAGATCCACCGCATCTGACGCTTTCCCGTTGGCAGTATTGGCAACAACTTCAATTCGGTTAGCGCCCTCGCGCAGGCGCAGGGTTGCGCGTAAAGACTGCGCTGAAGCGTCAAAATCAAACGCACGCACAGCAACCCCATTGAGGACAACGGCAAGTTCCTCTTTGGCGCGTACTTGTTCCAGTTGTGCGCGCAACTGCACCTCTGGTTCCCGGGTAATTGCGCCCTGTTCTGGTGTTGTGATACGGACGGAGGCCGATTTTACAGGTGGTTGCAACTCGGGTCGATATATTACTTCAACGACATCCCGGGCATCTCCGTCGGGGGTGCGTGCCTCCACCTCAATTTTGTTGCTTCCTTCCCGGAGCGGAACATTGGCTTCCAGGTTTTCGGCAAGGGAGAACCTGGCATTTTGTCCGTTTACAAGCAGGCGCACCTCGCGGGCGCTTTGAACGTAATGCACCGTGGCGAGAACAGGAATGCTGTTTTGGGTGGTAGTATAGGGAGAGCGGGCGGGTTGAACGATACGCACTTCAGGTGCATTGCGTACGGGCGGCCTAACAGGCGGCGTTGTTGGAGGGGTGGGTGTTGGGATTGCTTGTTGGTACAGGAGCGTTACAACTGCTTCATCGCGGCCTGCGGGGTTGCTTGCAACGATGCGCAATTCGTTATGGCCAGCCTGAAGCGCCAAATCGGATTGGAGCAAGCTGCCATCAAAATTAAACCGTTGCGGCGCATTGTTTAAAAAACAAAGCACATCTGCCTGATGTGCAACATTGAGGATGCGGGCTTTGAGGGGAACAAGGGGGGTATTGGATGTATAAGGGTTTCCATATGGCTGCAAAATTCGGATGCTTGGAGCTTCTAACCGGGCTTTAGCCCGGTAAAGATCCCAGCGAAGGAACAAGTTGGTATAATGGTGCAGGTCATTGTTGCCGGAGGGCAGGTTTTGATCGTTCCAGGCTTGTCCGTCGAGCAAGTCGGTTCGGCTAAATGTGGTCTTATGGCCAATTCCAAGGTAAAAATGCGGGCTTAATTGATAGCCCAGTTCGAGTCCAAGCGCAGGCATCCAGGTTAGCACAGGATTTTCCACTTCCGATTCATAGGAATTATCGCGCAGTGCAGCGAGGGAAGGGCGGACGGCTGCTCCACCAGTGTTATTTTTTACAATCAGGTAATTGTAAGATTGAAAATTTCGGTCGAGTTGATTGATTTTTGTGACGTACAAGTCGAGACCCAAGCCGCCGAAAACAGATAAAACAATACCGGTTTTTTCGCGCAGGCGGTTGAAAGTGAATACGCCTTCGATTCCGAGTTCTCCCAGGCCGTTTCGGAAGTTTTGGTACACAAAAGAAGAGTCGAATGGGGCAGCCTTGTCGATCAGGTAATTTCCCGGGCCGTCTTTGCCATTGAGCAGGGGGTTATTCAGAATGCCGTAGGAGGGTTTGGTATCAAATCCGAAGCTGCGAGCGAGCAGGAATCGGCCGCGCAAATCGAAAGATATCAAAGCGCCTGGGCTGTATGTCAGGTTTTTTGCCAAAGTCAGACTGCCTCCGTAACCTTTAAAATCGATTTTAACATCCCCTGTTTGGAATGCCGTTCCGCCATCCAATCCGATGGTGATCCACCCGCGATTACGAGGGGGGAAAAACCGGTTCGATTCCTGGGCGAAAGCGGAATGAGAAGCGGCGAGGAGTATGCCAACAAACAGCAGGTATTTGGCAAAGGACATAACTGGGCGCATGCGCTACGGTTTTAATGTTTTTCGAGGCAAGATTCGGCATTTTTGATCAAAAAAAGAAAGCAATTAAGGCAAAACGCATTTGTTTTTCATCTTTGCGTAATGAAGTTGAGTTTATCGGACCATCCAGATGAAAGAATGTATTTCAGGCAGCATTTGCTTGAATGGGCCCAAGGCATAAGTCGGCCTATGCCTTGGAAAGGGGAAAGAGATCCGTATAAAATATGGTTATCGGAAGTTATTTTACAGCAAACCCGGGTAGAGCAGGGCATGCCCTATTATCTTCGTTTTGTGGCGCAGTATCCTACGGTAGCTGCGCTTGCCGCTTCCAGTGAAGATGCTTTGTTCAAGTTGTGGGAAGGATTGGGATATTATAGTCGCGCACGCAACCTTCATGCTGCCGCAAAATACATACATTTCGAGTTAAATGGCCAATTTCCAGATACTTATTCGGGCATACGGGCGCTGAAAGGGGTTGGCGATTATACTGCGGCAGCGATTGCCTCTTTTGCATTCAATTTGCCCCATGCAGTACTTGACGGCAATGTATACCGCGTTTTAGCCCGTTACTTTTGTTTAGATACCCCCAGTGACGGCGTGGCTGGCAAAAAAATGTTTGCGGGGCTTGCCCAATCGGTCCTTGACCCTGAGGCGCCGGGAAGATACAACCAGGCCATCATGGATTTTGGAGCGCTGCAATGCACCCCTGGTCAGCCCAATTGTGGCGTATGCCCCTTGCGAGCACGCTGCGCTGCGCTGGCACAGGGTCGGGTACGCGATTTGCCGGTCAGAGCCCGAAAGCCAGAAAAAAGAGAACGGTATTTTGTATATGTAGTTATGGAGGCTGAAGGATCGCTTTTGATGCGAAAGCGCATGGGGAAAGACATTTGGCGCAACTTGTACGAGTTCCCATTGTTGGAAATGGAGTTTTTGCCCGAGCGGGAAACCACCCTGCGAAATCGAATAA
>JAGWYI010000202.1 GCA_018969455.1 Bacteroidota bacterium
ACAGATTTCTGAATTGAATCAAATCATTCCTTTCAAGGATCCTGCCTGGTTAGAAAAAATTCAACCTTATGTCGATGTTCAGTGATGCTATTTCCGGAGCGAGGGTTCTATTGCATAGGCTTGTTCGAGCCAGCTTTGCGCTTTTTCGGGTTGGCCCATGTCGCGGTATGCCGAGCCGATGTAAAACAGCAAAGTGGCATTGCGCGGTTCAAATTTCAGTCCTTCCTGCCATTGTTCGATGGCAGCCGGGAATTGTTTTTTCATGGCCAAAATGGCGCCCAAGTTTCGGCGCGCATCGATGAAGCGCGGATCGTATTGAATCGATTTTCGGTAAACCTCTTCTGCTTTATCGAACTGGTTGCGCATAAAATAGATGAAACCGAGGTTGGATAAAACCTTGGCATCATTGGGTCGGTGTTTCAGAGAGGTAAGGTAATCGGTATAGGCCTGGTCGAATTTATTCAGGCGGAAATAGGCCAGGCCGCGGCTGCCAAAGGCATCGTGGTATTCGGGGAAAAGTTCGATGGCTTTGTTGTAAGAGGCGATGCCTTTCAGCACCCAGGTAGAATCGGTTACTACCCCGGTTTTTTCATCCATACCGGTTTTTACTTGTTCAAGGCCATTGTGGTAATTCAGCTTTGCGCTGTTGGGCGATTGAATGATATCGGCATTGTACAGCGATGCGCTGTTGTTCCAGGCCGGGTTGCGCAGGAGCGTGCGCGTTCCGTACGCGAGGATGATCAGGGCTGCTACTCCCCAAACCATGCTTCCCTTTCCGCCCGGGTTGAATAAATCGGCAGTTTGATCAATTTTAAAAATTTTGACGATGGCGTATGCGATGGCCAAAGCATAACCCAACGAAGGCATGTAGAGCAAGCGTTCGCCGTAGGAAGTACCAATTACCAGCAATACATTGCTGAAAAGTGAAAAAGCAATCAGGTAAATTAAAATAGCGTATGCAAACAGGTTCTTTTTTCCTATGTTGAGCAAGGCCCAAATAAACATGGCGGCATAAATTGCCAGGCCCACCAGCGTTTCCCAATTGTCGAAACCGACAGGTTTCAATTGCGGAAACCCGCGGTCGCTTACCAAGGACACGGGAAACACCAACACTTTGAGGTATTCAAAACACATCATCAAGGCGGATGCCAAACGCGAAACGGGGTTGGTGGCAGCCACAATAAAATTATCGAGCGGAGAGTACACTTCGGCGTATGGTTGCGCGGCCAAAACCTGGTGCCGAACAAACAAGAAGATGCCGGCAGGGATTAAAAACAGCGCTGCGGTAGAAGCAATTTTAGACAAAGGTTTCTCCGTGAAACACCACATGGTAAGAGGGTAAATTGCCAGAAAGGTGATGGCACTTTCTTTGGAGAACAAGGCGGCTGCATAAAACAGCAAAGCGCCGATGATCCACCCGGTTTTATCATGTTCAAAATAACGCCAGATGGAATACAAGGCGAGGGTTGCAAACAGGAGCGACATAATTTCGTCGCGGCTTTTGATGTTGGCCACCACTTCGCTGTGTACGGGCAATGCCAAAAACACCAGCACCATGATGGCTGTGAGCGCAACCGGGTATGCTGCTAAAACACGCCTCCAGGTAACCCAAAGTACCCAACCAGAGAGCGCGTAATATACGGCATTCATAAAATGGTAAAAGCCCGGATTGTCGGGCGATAGTTGCCATTCGAATGCAAACATAGCCAATGAGAGCGGGCGGTACAAAGAGCCCGGGCTGGCCCAGGCGCCGTAGCGGTATTCGGTGGAGAAAATAATGCCCAGGTTTTTCAGCCCGCCTTTTACCACCCAGTTTTCTTTGATGGATGAAAAGTCATCCAGACAAAAATCGTAGTGGAAGGTATTGGAATATAAGAGGAAGCCAAAGGCTGCGCACACCAGGCCAAACCACCAGGGCCCGGGTAATTGAACCGCGGCCAGGGTTGTTTTTGGCGTTGGTTTGTGCACTTTGGTTTGCGGCTTTTGTGTGACAGGCCGGGTCGGGTTGGGTTTTACGTTTTTCTTCTTAGACATTTTCTCCCTGATTTGCGGGTAAAAATAATACGAAGGGCGGATTTTCGAAGCATCGAAAAATCCGCCCTTTAATTTTTTGGCAAAAAGTATTTAAAATGCAGATCGGTGTTACAGAGACTTCACTTCAGACACCAGTTTTTGCAGGGTATCTTTTGCGTCTCCGAACAACATTTTTGTTTTCGGGTGGAAAAAGAGTTCGTTTTCGATGCCGGCATAACCCGACTTCATACTGCGTTTCATCACGATGACGTTTTTGGATTCCCAAACTTCCAGCACCGGCATGCCGTAAATGGGGCTGCCCGGATCGTCTTTGGCGGCAGGGTTTACCACGTCGTTGGCGCCCACGACAATGACCACATCCGACTTGGCCAGCAAATCATTCGCTTCTTCCAGATCGAACAATTTGGGGTAGGGTACATCGGCTTCGGCGAGCAGCACGTTCATGTGACCGGGCATACGGCCCGCAACCGGGTGGATGGCATATTTAACATCAACGCCATTTGATTCGAGGAGTTCGTCGAGTTCTTTGCAAATTTTTTGGGCTTGCGCAACCGCCAGGCCGTAACCGGGAACGATCATGACTGAACCGGAATAGTTGAGCAAAACCGCAGCATCGTTTACACTGATTTCGCGAACCGTTTGATCGCCTGCATTTTTGGTGCTTGCAGCGGAAGATCCGCCGAAACTGCCCACCAATACGTTCATGATGGAGCGGTTCATGGCTTTACACATGAGAATGGTGAGGATGCTACCGGATGCACCCACGAGGATACCGCCCACCAACATGATGAGGTTTTCGTAAATAATACCTGCAGCGGCAGCCGTGAGGCCCGTAAAAGAGTTGAGTACCGAAATCACCACAGGCATGTCGGCGCCGCCAATGGGTGCGACGAACATAAAGCCGTACACTAAAGAAATTCCAAACAAAATCAGGCCCCACATCATGCCATTTTCGCCAGCGCCGAATGTGATGTAAGCGATAAGACCCAGAATGCCGGCCAGCAAAATCATGTTCACCACACTGTGGCGTGGCAGTGTGATGGCAGAATCTTTAACGAGGTCTTCCAGTTTTGCATAAGCCAACAAACTGCCCGTAAATGATACAGAACCAAAAAACATGGTAAACAAAACCAGAATCATGGCGCCATAGGAAATACCGGCGTGTCCGAAACCGTCGTGTTGCAATTTCAATTCGGCCACAGCAAGCAGTGCGGCGCAACCGCCACCCAAACCGTTGAATAAAGAAACCATTTGGGGCATGGAGGTCATTTTCACGCGGTAAGCTGCGATCCAGCCAATAGCGCCGCCAATGGCCAGTGCTGCATAAAGCAGCAAAAGTTTCATGGTACGGGCATCGCCCATTTCCCGGTCGGCGGAAGGATGCAACAGCAAGGTACCCAAAACAGCGAGCGTCATGCCAACGGCTGCTACCTGATTGCCGCGGCGCGCGGTATCGGGATGGCTGAGCATTTTCAGGCCGACCACAAAAGTGATTGCGGCGATGAGGTATAGTAAATCGAGTAGATAAGTTGCGTTCATAAGGAATGCAGAAAATCCGTTGCGGAGTTCCGAACGAAAGGGTTATTTCTTTTTCTTTTTAAACATTTCCAGCATGCGGTCGGTCACGGCAAAGCCGCCCACCACATTGAGGGTACCGAATACCACGGCAATAAAACCGAGGCTCAGCGAAAGGTAGTCATCGGCGCGGGCATTGAACAGGACGATAATGGCGCCCACCAAAACGACGCCGTGTATCGCGTTGGCGCCCGACATCAGCGGGGTGTGTAACACTGCTGGAACTTTGGAGATCACCTCAATTCCGAGCAAAATGCTGAAAATCAGCAAATAGATCAGGAGCAGGTTATCGTGCAAGAAGGAAAAAAATACTTCCATGATATGCTTAGTTGCTTGGTTAGGCTTGAACAGGTTGACCGGCAATGCAGCTGCCTTTTACGATTTCGTTGTTGAAATCGAGTTGCAGTTCGCCGGTTTTGGAAATAAACAGTTTGAGGAAATTGGCCACATTGTTGCCAAACAGGGTACTGGCATCCTGCGGCATCCGGGCGGCGAGGTTGGAGTCGCCAATAATGGTAACCCCTTTGTGCTGAATGGTTTTGTTGTTTTGGGTCAATTCGCAGTTTCCGCCGGTGCTGGCAGCCAGGTCAACCACCACGCTGCCGGGCCGCATGTGCTCCACCGTGTCGGCAGTGATGAGAACCGGTGCTTTTTTGCCGCGTACCTGGGCAGTGCAAATGACGATATCCGCTTTGGCTGCGCGTGCCTGAACTTCGGCGCGTTGGCGTTGCAAAAATTCTTCTGATTGCTGAACGGCGTACCCGCCCGCTCCGCGGTCGTCGATGGCCCCTTCCACTTCCACGAATTTGGCGCCCAGGCTTTCTACTTCTTCTTTTGCTGCCGCCCGGGTGTCGAAGGCTTCTACACTGCCGCCATTCCGTTTGGCGGTGGCGATGGCTTGCAGACCGGCAACACCAGCGCCCAGTACCAACACTTTGCTCGGTTTAATACTTCCTGCTGCGGTTACCATCATGGGTATGTACCGACTCAGGTGGGTGGCGGCCAACAACACCGCCTGATAACCTGCAATGGATGCCATGGATGAAAGCACGTCCATCGCCTGGGCAAGGGTGGTGCGCGGAATCATATCGAGGCTGAAAGCGAGCAATTCCTGTTTGGCAAGTTGAGCGGCAATTTCGGTATCCACGAAAGGCTGAAACTGCGCAATCAACATAGTGCCTTTTTTAAGGCCGGCGCGCTCGGCTTCAGAGAGTGGCTGAATGCTGACAAGCACATCTGCCTTTTGAAGGATAGATGACCGATCGGTCACAGTGGCGTTGTCGGCGTAAGCCTCATCCGGGAAAAAGGCATCGGAACCGGCGCCGCTTTCTACCAGAAATTCCAGGCCTTCCACTTTCAGTTTTGCCAGATTGGAAGGTGTAAGCGCTACACGGGGGTCGTTGGGTTCATTCAGTAATCCGAGTATCATGGTGGGCTAACAGGTAAATGTTCAATTAGTGCGGCGAATTTATACTTTGATTTTTGAGATTGCACTTTTTTGGCGTTTAGATTTTTTAAAAATAACGTTTGGTAAAATTTCTAATGGAATTTGGCACTTTTGTGGGTCTATCTGTGAATAAAACTTTGAACAAATGAAGCCCTTGCGCATCCTTTTATTTGTTGCCAGCATCTGTTTGGAAACTGGTATCCCGATTTCGTGTCAGACACCCCTTGCCGATCCATTTCAGTTGGTGCCGCAACCAGCCTCTGTTCAAGTGAAGGAGGGGCGTTTTATTTTAAATTCAAAAATGCAAATTGCCTATCCTTCAGACAAACCGGATTGGGCGATGGTGGGTCATTACCTCTCCGGATCTTTGGAAACCGCCACCGGCATGCACTTCAAGGTGGCGGCTGGATCTGGCCTTGACAACAGCATTGTCTTAATGGTTGACTCAAAAATTCAAAACCCCGAGGCTTATGTGCTGGAAGTGAAACGCAATCAAATTGTCATCAAGGCAAAAGAGGCGGCCGGCGCTTTTTACGCGGTTCAAACCTTGAAGCAATTGTTGCCACCAATCATTTATGGCCAAACAGCATCGCCCATTACCAATTGGGTGGCGCCTTGTGTGCTTATTGCGGATGTTCCACGTTTCACGTACCGTGGCATGCACCTCGATGTAGGCAGGCATTTTTTTCCGCCAGAATTTATCAAGCGCTACATCGATTTGTTGGCTGCCCACAAAATCAACCGTTTTCACTGGCACCTCACGGAAGACCAGGGCTGGCGGATTGAAATAAAAAAATATCCCAATTTGCAAAAAGTGGCATCCTGCCGTGCGCAAACCCTGGTGGGGCACGACAGCGACCGCCCCGTCAAAATGGATGGCAAACCGCATTGCGGGTATTACACGCAGGAAGAAGTGAAAGACATTGTGGATTATGCCAAACAACGCTTTGTGACCATAGTACCGGAAATTGAAATGCCGGGGCATGCGCGCGCTGCCCTTGCTGCTTACCCCGAACTTGGTTGTACGGGCGGGCCTTATACGGTTGAAGAAACCTGGGGTGTATTTGAAGACGTGTTTTGTGCAGGCAATGATAAAACCTTTGCTTTTCTGGAAGGTGTGTTGACGGAGGTAGCTGCATTGTTTCCAGGCACCTACGTGCACGTGGGCGGCGATGAATGTCCGAAAGAACGCTGGAAAACCTGTCCGAAATGTCAAAAACGCATGGCAACAGAGCATTTGAAAGACGAACACGCGCTGCAAAGTTATTTCATTGGCCGTGCAGAGCAGATTTTGAACAAATTGGGTAAAAAACTCATTGGTTGGGATGAAATTTTGGAAGGAGGCCTCAGTCCCAATGCCACTGTTATGAGTTGGCGCGGCGTAGAAGGAGGCATTGAAGCAGCGCGTCAGCGGCATGATGTGATTATGACGCCCACTTCCAATTGTTATTTCGATTATTACCAAAGCGACCCGGCGCACGAACCCCTGGCCATTGGCGGGTATTTGCCTTTGGAAAAAGTATACGCGTATGAGCCTGTACCGGCCGAGTTGAATGCGGAGGAGGCAAAGCATATTTTGGGTGTGCAAGGGAATGTATGGACCGAGTATATGGAAACCCCGGATAAGGTGGAGTACATGGTTTTCCCGCGCGCCTGTGCGATTGCCGAGTTGGGCTGGATTGTGCCGGAACGAAAATCCTGGACGGATTTTGGCCGCCGCATCAAAGGGCATTTTGCACGCCTGGATGCAATGAAGGTAAATTATTCGAAAGCATATTTTGATTTAAATTCAAAATTTGAAAACGGCAAGCTCTCACTGATGTGCACCGATGCAGCATCCGAAATTTATTATACATTGGACGGGAGTGATCCATCCTTGAAATCCCAGCATTTTACTGTGCCATTTTCCATAAGCCAGAGCGTTGTCGTGCGCGCGGCTGCTTTTGAGGGAAATCAACGCGTGGGCAACATTTTTAACCAACCCATCATCCTGCACAAGGCAAGCGGAAAACCCTATATCCTCAGTCGGACACCAGAAAAGTACAATGGCTCCGAAACGTATGCCTTGACAAACGGTGTGTTTGGCAGTTTGAAATCCTGGAACAATTGGGTAGGCTTAGTGAACCACGACATTGACCCGGTAATTGATCTGGGCGTTGCGACCAGTTTTAAAAAAGTGTCGTTTCAATATGTGAACGGCCGCAATTCCTGGATTTACCCGCCGGTTTCGGCGCAGGTGCTGGTATCGGATGATGGCAAACAATTCCGCCAAATGGCAGAACGCCAAATTGACACCTCTAAAATAGATGGTTCAAAAGTGGAGCAGTGCGTTTTGACCTTTCCGGAAACAAAGGCGCGCTACCTGAAACT
>JAGWYI010000203.1 GCA_018969455.1 Bacteroidota bacterium
ATACTTTACACCGCCAGATTTTGTGCATAACGATCTTTATAAATCATTATAAATCACCGTAATCCATCCTGATTTATCCACAAAATCCGGCGAATCCTGGTATGACTTTGAGATTTGCAGGCGTACATTTGGCTTTTTACATAATTATTTCCCATATCCTTCGTTTCTTCACCCATTGAAATCACTCTCCGCCTTCCATCCATGCAAACACCAGTAGATATGGAAGCGCTCAACCGCTACGTGCTGGCGGAAAGCGCTTTTATCGAACAACTCAACCAGGCCACCTCGGAAGTCATCGTCGGCCAGCACGCCATGCTCGAGCGACTGCTCGTGGGCCTGCTCACCAAAGGTCATATCCTCCTCGAAGGCATGCCCGGCCTGGCCAAAACCCTGGCCATCAAAACCCTGGCTACTGCGGTCGACGCCAAGTTCAGCCGAATCCAGTTTACCCCCGATTTGTTGCCAGCCGACGTCGTAGGTACCACCATTTACAACCCGGCACTGGCCGAGTTTAGCATCCGAAAAGGACCGATTTTCGCCAATTTCGTGCTGGCCGATGAAATCAACCGGGCACCAGCCAAGGTGCAAAGCGCGCTGCTCGAAGCCATGCAGGAACGTCAAGTGACCATCGGGAATGAAACTTTCCGGCTCGACGACCCGTTTTTGGTGCTTGCCACCCAGAATCCCATCGAACAGGAAGGCACCTACCCGCTGCCCGAGGCGCAAACCGACCGTTTTTTGCTTAAAGTCAAAATCGGTTACCCAAGCATAGAAGACGAACGCACCATCATCCGCCGCAACCTCAACGACGAGGAAGTGCTGGTAAAAAAAGTGGTGAGCGTCGAAACCCTGCTGAAGGCCCGTCAGGCAGTGAAAAAGGTGTATATGGACGAAAAAATTGAACAATACATCCTCGATATCGTCTTTTCTACCCGCACGCCCGAAAAATACGGCCTGCAACAACTCGCGCCGCTCATCAGCTACGGCGCTTCCCCGCGCGCAAGCCTGGCCCTGGCCAAAGCCGCCCGCGCAGTAGCCTTCATCAACCGCCGCGGCTTTGTGACGCCCGATGATGTGCGCAGCATTTGCCCCGATGTGCTCCGCCACCGCATTGGGCTGAGTTTTGAAGCAGAAGCCGAAAACATCACCCAGGAAGCGGTCATCGACAAAATACTGGGAACGGTGGTCATCCCTTAAGGCATCGCGGCATGGAAACCACTGAATTGTTGAAAAAAGTCCGGCGCATCGAAATTAAAACGCGCGGATTGAGCAGCCACCTTTTCTCGGGCAGTTACCACAGCGCCTTCAAAGGCCGCGGCATGTCGTTCAGCGAGGTGCGGCTGTACTACCCGGGCGATGATGTGCGCGCCATAGATTGGAACGTGACGGCCCGCACCGGCGACGCCTATATAAAGGTGTTTGAAGAAGAACGGGAAAATACGGTGATGTTGCTGGTTGATGTGAGCCGATCGGCGGTGTTCGGCAGCCATACGCAGTTTAAGTCGGAATATCTGACGGAATTATGCGCCGTTTTGGCCTTTTCTGCCATCGCCAACAACGACAAGGTGGGCGTTTTGCTGTTTTCCGACCGCATCGAGCGTTTTATCCCGCCCAAAAAGGGCCGCCAGCACATTCTGCGCATCATCCGCGAAATCCTGACCTACCGCCCGGAGGGAAAAGGCACCGACCTCGGCGGCGCGATGCGCTATTTGCACAACGGACTGAAGAAACGCTGTGTGTGCTTTTTGCTGTCTGATTTTTTGGATAAAAATTACGACGAGGCCTTGCGTGTACTCGCGCGCAGGCACGACCTCATCGGATTGCATTGTTGGGATCCTTTGGAGCGCGATTTGCCCGATGTAGGTGTTTTGCGCGTGGCCGACGCCGAAACCGGCGCCCAGATGTGGGTGGATACCACGAGTAGCCGCTTGCGGCGGCAATACTGGCACAGTTTCGAGCACCATCGGCAACAAACCGAACTGTTGTTCCGACGCGCCGGCGCCGATTTTCTGAGTTTGTGCACCAACCAGCCTTATGTGCACACGCTGATGCAATTTTTTGCCCAACGTTCAAAAATCGTGGCGCATGGGTAAACGCTTGTTCCAAATCGGCCTCATCGGAGCATGGCTGGGCATGAATTGCACCCTCTTATCTGCCCAAATCAGCGCCAACGCCAATTTCAGTCCGCCCGAAACCGAAACCGGCGACACCTTTTCGCTCCGCATCCTGGTATCCGGCGCCAGCGGCACGCCCCGCGACGTCGATTTCAAGCCCTGGGCAGCGATCATACAGGCCAATGATATTCTTTCGCACTCCGGCTGGCGGCGCTCCGGAACCCAATGGGTGCAACAATTCACCCTGATTTGTTTCGACAGTATCGACACCGAGTTGCCGCCCTTGCCGATCCATCTGGCTGCCGGAACGGTGGAAACCAATCCGGTGCAATTGAAAGTAAAGCCCACGCCTGCCGAGGCCGATGTAAGCACCCTCGCGGATGTGCGCGGGATTGTACGCGAGCCGCTTGATTGGACCGATTTTTGGCCTGTTTATGCCGGGCTATTGGTCCTTTTGCTTGTTTTATGGCGTTTTTTGCCAAAAAGGAAAAAAATGACCGCACCCGTGCAGGCGCCTGTGGTACCTGCCGAGCCGCCTGTGCCCGCGCATGAGATCGCACTGCAGGCGTTAAAAAATCTGGAGGCCCAAAAATCCTGGGAAAAAGGCGAAACCAAGGCGTTTTACGCCGAGTTGAGCATGATATTGCGGCAATATTTGGAAGTTCAGTACCGTGTAGCGGCACTGGAATCGACCACAAACGAGTTGCAATTGCTGCTAAAACAGGCCAATTTTCCAAAAGAACTGATCCAGCAAATCCAGAAAGTATTGATGCAGAGCGATTTGGTTAAATACGCCAAACATTTGCCAAAGGCAGACCAGGCGCTTGCTGCGCTGCGGGAAACCCGCCATATTGTCGAATACACCTTGAATGCTTCCACCAAAACTGCTGCATCGTGAGTTTTGTCCAACCTTTTTGGCTTTTATTATTGCTTTTGGTTCCGGTTTTGATCTATTTTTATCGGAAAGCATCAAAGGCGCGGCATGTGACCTTGCAAGTGTCGCGCCAGGAAGCCATGCGCGGGGTAAAAACCTGGGTCGTGTATGCCCGGAACTGGATCCATTGGCTGCGCTGGGTGGTGATAGCCTTGCTGATCATTGCCATGGCGCGCCCGCAAAGCAGTTGGCATGAAGAAAAAGTAGAGGCCGAAGCCATCGACATCATGCTTGCGATGGATGTATCGCCCAGCATGCTCACCAAAGATTTCGCGCCCGACCGGCTCACAGTTTCACAGGATATGGCCATCGATTTCATCAACAAGCGGCCATATGACCGCATGGGCCTGGTGGTTTTTTCGGGCGGCGCATTTACCCAGTGTCCGCTCACCGACGACCGGCGCATCATACAGGCATTTATCAAAAACTTGCAGGTAGGCCGCTTGAAAGACGGCACCGCAATTGGCATGGGCATCGCCACGGCGCTCAACCATTTGAAAGACAGCGAATCCCAAAGCAAAATAATCATTCTGATCACCGATGGAGAAGACAATGCCGGGGCCATTACCCCACTTGAGGCCGCTGCAATTGCCAAAGCACTTCAAGTAAAAATATACACCGTAGGCATTGGAAGCGAGGGGGTTGTGGAATCGCCTGCCTATCAGCGGCCCGACGGCAGTTTTGCTTTTGTGGCACGGGAAATGCATTTCGATACCGGGCTTTTGAGTCAGGTGGCCGAAATGAGCGGGGGCAAGTTTTTTCGGGCGCGTACGCCCGATGATTTGAAAGAAATTTACGATTCCATCGAGCAGTTGGAAAAAACCAAGGTAAAAACCACGGTATTGTTGCGCAGTACCGATCAGTTTTTCTGGTTTTTGACCATGGCCTTTTGCTTGTTGTTGTTTGAGATGTTGCTGCGCTGGGGGCCTTTGCGCGTAATTACCGTGTAGAAAAACAGTCTTAACAAGACAATTATAGAAAAGTTGGGGCGTTTGTTTGGGTAGGTCAGGGAAAAGGGCGACTTTTCCGCAGAATTCAGGGTAGATGCGCATATTCTTTACATTCATCTTTTTTTTGGTTTTAGGGCAATCCTGGGCACAGGATGCGGTGTTTTCGCAATTTTATGCGATGCCCTTGCAGCTCAACCCCGGTTTTGCGGGCAGTGCATTTGCGCCACGGATGGGTGTGGCGTATCGGAATCAATGGACGGGCTTTGGGAGTGCGTACCGGACTTATGGCGCTTTTTATGAACAAAGTTTGGAAAGGCTCAACAGCGGGATCGGATTTAACCTGGAAGGAGACAATGCGGGTGACGGAATATTGAAATCGAATCGTTTTTCGGCGGTGTATGCCTATCGTTTGCATTTGACCGAAGCGCTGGACATTCGATTGGGCGCCGAGGCTGGCATATTCCAAAGCAGTTTGAATTGGGATAAGTTGATTTTTGTGGATCAAATAGACGGGATAAACGGCATTAGTTACAATTCCCAGGAAATCAGGCCCGATTTAACATCCAGAACAAGCCTGGATATTTCAAGCGGATTGCTTTTGTTGAGCGAAAAATTTTACCTTGGCGCTTCAATGAAGCACCTGAACACGCCAAGAGAGGGAATATTGTTGATTAATGACAAACTGGAACGCGGATTGCCCATTCGTTATTTGGTTCAAGGCGGATTGGAACTCGTTGTTAAGGAGGGCAATAAACTGCATCCGCCCTCGTTTATTTCACCGAATTTCCTTTTTACCAGCCAGGGCCCCTTTCAACAAATCAATATTGGGGCTTATGCCGGGTTGGGTTCGATGTTTTGCGGCGCCTGGGTGCGCCATACCTGGCGGAATGCCGATGCAGTGATACTGGTTGCGGGATTCAAGGAAGGTATTTTTAAAATGGGTTTGAGTTACGATGCGACCATTTCGCGTTTGAATTCAGCCGCCGGTGGCACCCTGGAATGCACCATTGGCATTGCACTTGATCAGGATGACGGATTGAAAAAGAGAAAAAAACGTGCAAACCTCAACGACTGTTTAAGGATGTTCCAATAATTTCATCGACTTTCGATAAATTTGGTTCATTTGGAATTGTGAAATGTTTTATTTGCCTACATTTGCTGCTCAATTTTTCAAAAACTGCTTTTAATACAATGAAAAAAACTCTCATTCACGGGTTAAGCTTTATCCTGCTGGTCTTCGTTCTGGCGAGTTGCGGACGCAAATCCGAAAGCTCCTCCACCACGGGTTGGAAATACAACGATCAGAAATGGGGCGGCTTTGAAAAAACGGACTACGAAGGCCAGGAAACAGGCCCGAACCTCGTTCTGGTCGAAGGCGGTACCTACACCATGGGTCTGACCGACCAAGACGTTACTTTTGAATGGAACAACGTTCCTCGTCGAGTAACCGTAGCCTCCTTCTACATGGACGAAACGGAAATCAGCAACATCCAATACCGCGAGTACTTGTACTGGGTTGACCGTGTATACGGAGCCACCTATCCTGAAGTTTGGAAACGTGCGCTGCCCGACACCATGGTATGGCGCTCTGAACTCGCCTTCAACGAACCATTGGTGGAATACTACTTCCGCGACCCAGATTACGACGACTACCCCGTTGTAGGTGTGAACTGGCGCCAAGCCAGCGAATACTGCAAGTGGCGCTCTGACCGGGTTAATGAAATGATTCTCATCAAACGCGGCATCATTGACCCCAACCCCGATCAGAAAAACGAAAACAGCTTCAACACAGAATCTTATCTTGTTGGACAATACGAACCCAGCGTGCGTAAAAATCTGCCAGATCAGAAAACCGGCGGCGAACGCCGTGTGCGTCGCGAAGACGGTATTCTGTTGCCTGAATACCGCCTCCCAACAGAGGCTGAATGGGAATATGCTGCACTTTCGCTCATCGGCAACCAGGCAACCAGCAAAGACGAACTCATCAGCGACCGCCGCATCTACCCATGGAACGGAAACACGGTGCGCTACCAAAAACGCAACAAATACCAGGGCCACATGCTCGCCAACTTCAAACGCAGCGGTGGTGACTATGGTGGTATGGCCGGCGCTTTGAACGACAAAGCATTTACGCCCTCTCCGGTACGCTCCAACTGGCCAAACGACTTCGGCCTGTACAATATGGCTGGTAACGTAAATGAATGGACCGCCGACCTGTATCGCCCAATGACTTCTGCCGATTTGGTGGATACCCGCAACCAGGACCTGAACCCATACCGCGGTAACATCTTCATGACCAAAGTGTTGGATCCGGAAACCGGCGCCCCCGTTGCCAAAGACTCGCTTGGCCGACTGAAATACGAAATGGTTGATACCACTTCAACCGCGCTGCGTGACAACTACAAACGTCCGGAAGAATTTAACTACCTCGACGGCGACAAAGAATCCTTGGTGGAATACCGCTACGGTATTAGCACGCTGATCTCCGACCACGCGCGTGTAATCAAAGGCGGTTCATGGGCCGACCGCGCATTCTGGCTCTCTCCAGGCACTCGCCGCTTCCTCCAAGAGGAAAAAGCAAGCCGTACCGTCGGTTTCCGTTGTGCCATGGCACGCAAAGGATCACCTACCGGAAACGATGAACCAGAAGGCAACTACTTCAAAACCAAGAATAAAAAAGTTAAACGCCGCTACGACTAGTCCTCGGCATGAAAACAGTTTTTGACTGATTTCGATTAAAAAACGGGAAGACCAGCGTCTTCCCGTTTTTATTTTAAAAATGCAGCCGTAGGTTTGGGGCCAATTAATTTTTACCGTGGATACGATTACACAACTTTACCAATTGTTTTTACAACACCCCGTTGTAAGCACCGATACCAGACATTTGCCGGAAGGCTGTCTGTTTTTTGCCCTCAAAGGCGCCAACTTCGATGGAAATCAATTCGCACAGGATGCCCTCAACAAAGGCGCAGCATGGGCTGTCGTCGACGACCTCAACTTGAATGGTCCGCACTTTTTTCATGTACCCGATGTACTCGCCTCCTTGCAAAATTTGGCGCGCTTCCATCGCAAACATTTCGACATTCCCATCATCGCCATCGGCGGATCCAACGGAAAAACCACAACCAAAGAACTGGTCTCGGCTGTATTAAGCAGCCATTACCCCTGCCATTTTACCAAAGGCAATTTTAACAACCACATCGGGGTTCCACTCACCCTGCTCAATATACCCAACAATACAGAGGTGGCGGTGATTGAAATGGGAACCAACCAGGCCGGAGATATCAAGCAACTGTGCCAAATCGCCGAACCGACCCACGGCCTCCTAACCAACATCGGAAAAGAACACCTCGAGGGCTTCGGTAACCTCGAGGGCGTAAAAAAAGCAGAAGCAGAACTG
>JAGWYI010000204.1 GCA_018969455.1 Bacteroidota bacterium
AAAAGCGAAATAAAAATGCAGATTTCAAAAAAATATTCACAAACCCTTACCCACCAGCTTGTGTCAACATGGTTTTGTACCATATCTTTGCCAATCGATCAAATGGAAGCCCAGCGACAAAAAAGTGAGTTTGAGGGGTGCCTCTGGTTTGATCGAGCAGCATTGTTGGAAAAAATAGCCGTGCCGCGGGTTATTGATCGTTTCCTGAAGGATAGACAAAACGCGCCCACGCTTTTTTGATTTTAATCTTTTCATTTTTAATCTTTTTAAACTTTTTTACCATGATTAACAAGGTCACCTTAATCGGAAACCTGGGACAAGATCCCGAAGTGCGGCACTTGGAAAACGGCGCGATGGTAGCCCGTTTTTCGCTCGCAACCAATGAAAGTTACAAAGACAAAGACGGCAATTGGCAGACTTTGACGGAGTGGCACAATGTAGTTGTATGGCGTGATTTGGCTGAAAGAGCCGAAAAACAATTGAAAAAAGGCATGATGGTGTATGTGGAGGGTAAAATTACCTATCGCAAGTACACTACCCAGGAAGGCCAGGAACGTCAGGCGACCGACATCGTCGCCAACCTTTTCCGCATGCTTGAACGCAAGGAAGGCAGTGGAGAGAACCGCTTCCCGAATTCGGAGCCTGCCGGCTACCGTCAAAGCGGAACCCCTGTTACCATGCCTGTAACAGAGAACCCGGTTGCGTCCGTGGCTGAAGGGGACGATCTTCCGTTCTAAACTGTAAATTGAGTTATGCGAAGCGCCGCGTGGAAGGCAACAAAAATGGCCTCTTTGTGTGCTGATTTTCCGCCTTTAGCGTTGAAAGTCACACCTGTTACCATGCTTTGCAAAGTATAAACCATTGATTACAAGTTCATCGGAGTTTGGTTTTGAACAACATTCCTGGTCTTTTCAGGGAAGTCGGCAAAGCTGAACTCCGATTTTTTTCGAACTTTGTGATCATTTTCGAATGCAGCAATATTCAAAATAACCGCGCATGGTTTGGTTATCCCTGGGTTTATTCTTTTATGCCATTTTGATCATAGCCGAGGAGGTTTTGATTCGGCTTACTCCGCAGGAGATGGATCAGTATCCAGCGGGCAGCATGGCAGCCTATTTATCCGGGCAGGTTCGAGCGGCACTTGCGGCCTTGTTATATGGCCGAGTTTTGCTCAAAATTGCCATGAGTGTTGGCTTGGTAAGCATTTTCACGATGCCAGGCGTTTTCCATGATGCATTTCTGGGTATATCTACAGCCTATTCGGTTGATCTGGTATTGCTGCGCTTATTGTTGCTTGTACCTGGCGCCCTTTTGTTGAGTGCCTGCATTTGGCTTTTGCATCGGCTTCGGTTTCAGGAATGGGTTCGCAGCCATGCATTTTATTGGTTGCCGCGCCTTGGCTACCTCATTCGTTTCTTGCTAGCGGCATTCAGGCCGGTATTGCGAAAAGAACAATCATCCCATTCGGGTGGTATTGAAAATGCCATTGAGGATGCGGAAAGCGCCCAGCCCAAAAACGCAACGAATGGCGAAAAACGGGAACTGGAACTCTTGAAAAGCATCGTCCAGTTTGGCGACACCATGGTAAAACAAGTGATGCAGCCGCGCTCAAAGGTGGTTGGGGTTGATTTTCGGACCGATTTTGCTTCCTTATTGGAAATGGTACGTGCTGCCGAGTTTTCGCGCATACCCGTTTATGACGAGGATTTAGACAATGTTACAGGCATTTTGTATGTAAAAGATTTAATTGCGCATTTAGACAAACCGGCCAATTTTGAATGGCAAGGCTTAATCCGAACCAATTTATTGTTTGCGCCTGAATCAAAACGATGCCAGGAATTGCTGGAAGAATTTAAAATCCAGAAAATACACATGGCCATGGTGGTAGATGAGTATGGCGGTTGTGCGGGCATTGTAACGATGGAAGATTTATTGGAGGAAGTTATAGGCGACATTCGAGATGAGTTTGATGTAGAAATGGACATCAGGTATCGCAAGTTAGACGCGCATAATTATATTTTTGAAGGCCAAACCTTATTAAACGATGTAATTCGGGTTACCGGTTTGCCTTCTGGCGCATTTGACGAATTGCGCAATACAGCCGAAACGCTGGCCGGACTGGCATTAACCCTTTGCGGCGACATACCAAAAGCGGGCGCCGAACTGGCCTGGGATCCTTACCTTTTTACCATATTGGCAGCCAATAACCGCCGAATTGAGCAGATAAAATTGACAATACCCTGATGAAGATATTGGAATTGTTTAAGTTACACATCATAGATCGGTATATCATCCGGAAATATCTCTCTACTTTTTTCTTTGCAGTGTTGATTTTTACCTTGATATCTGCGGCGATTGATTTCAGCGATAAGGTGCAAAGTTTTATTGAGAAGCCATGTACGCTCAAGAACATTGTAGTGGATTATTATCTGGGTTTTGTGGGGTACATCACCGGCTTGTTGATGCCGATGTATACTTTAATTGCGGTGGTATTCTTCACCTCCCGGATGGCATTCAACGCCGAAATTTTATCCATTTTGAACGCCGGGGCCAGTTTCAACCGGATATTAAAACCTTATTTGGTAGCGGGCAGCATGATTGCCTTTTTTCATCTGGCGCTCAACCACATCATCATACCCCACTTCAACAAGTCGCGGCTTTGGTTTGAACACACCTTTGTTTGGGTAGATCAGGATCGGGGCAAAACATCGAACGTACATCTTTTACTGCGCAAGGATGTTAAACTGTACATACGAGGCTACAACAAGTTGAATAAAACGGCCAGTGGTTTGCGGTTGGAGAAATTTAATGGAAACCGGGTAGAAAGTATCCTGGAGGCTGAAAATGCCAACTTCAAGGAAGAGCCGAATAAATGGCAAATTAGCAACTACACGATTCGTACATTTAACGGCATTGGAGAAAAATTGATTCAGTCGGCCCAGCCCCTGGATACTTTGATCAACATAAGCCCTCAGGATTTTGTATATTTCCAAAATCAGAATCAGGAAATGACCACGATGGAGCTTCAAACGGCTATTTGGCGGGAATCGGAGCGCGGTCAGTCAAACAAAAGTTATGAAATTGAGTTGCATCGCCGAACAGCCGATGCATTTACCAACCTTATATTAACGATCATGGGGCTTGCGGTAGCGGGCCGTAAAGTGCGCGGGGGCATGGGTTTGCACCTGGCGATAGCCATCGGAATCGGGGCGTTGTTTATTTTATTGTCCAAATTTGCGGTATCATTTGCCAGCAGCGGGTCTATTCCGGTGTTATTGGGCATGTGGATACCCAACCTAATTTTTGGCCTGGTTGCAATTTGGTTGGTTACACGTGCACAGAAATAAGGTCAATCCGCGTTACTTTGCAAAAAAAAATTGATGCGACAAAAACTCGCCTACGGCTTACTTGCCGTTCTACTGCTTTCCACGCTTTTTGTAGCCCTTCAGCAATGGCAAGGCCAAAAGGTATTGCCGCCGCCGCCCAAGCCCAATGTATCGGTACCCGATTTTAGCGCCGATTCGGCATTCACATTTGTTGAAAGGCAACTGCAGTTTGGCCCGCGTGTGCCCAATACCCCTGCGCACCGGCAATGTGCCGCATGGTACGTAAACACCTTCAGGCAGCTTGGGCTACAGGTGAATGAACAAAAATTTCAAGCCACCCATTTCAAAGGCGCCGTTTTCAATGCCAACAACATTATGGCCAGTTACAAACCGGAAAATGGCAAAAGGTTGTTGCTGGCCGCACATTGGGACAGCCGTATGTGGGCCGATAACGATAAAGTACGCAGCGACCAACCCATAGATGGCGCTGATGATGGGGCAAGCGGCGCCGCCATTTTGATCGAAATCGCGCGTATATTGTCTCAAAATCCCGTAGATATTGGGGTTGATTTTCTCTTATTTGACGCGGAAGACCAGGGAGATAATCAGGGAGAAGGCGAAACCTGGTGTCTTGGATCGCAATATTGGTCAAAAAACTTACCCACCCCCGATTATATGCCCTATCAAGCTGTATTGCTCGATATGGTGGGCGGCAAGGATGCGCGCTTTTATCAGGAAGGCATTTCGCGGGAGGTGGCTCCGTCTACCGTAGATAAAATATGGCGCATTGCAGCGGAGTTGTCGTATTCCAATTATTTCGTATCCGAGAAAAGACCTGGAATTACCGACGACCATCTGTTTGTTATCCGAAATGCCAAAATACCCATGGTTGATATCATCAGCATGCCCAACAGTGGTTCGCATCCATTTCCAGACCATCATCACAAGCATTCCGACACCTTGAGTGCAATAGACAAGCAAACCCTGAAAGCCGTAGGCCAAACACTGGCAGCATTTATTTATCAAACCGCCGCAAAAGTGATTTAGCGCCCACTACATTTGTTCTAAAGGATAAATAACGGGTTTGGAAGGACTTGCATCCAGATCGAAAGAAGCCGTTTGAAGGTTGAGCAGATAAAACCCATCGGGAATTTCCGGCGCGACATATATCAACTCCGTAATGGTACAATGGGTACGCGGCGCCTCTGGATAATTCCAGAACGCTTTGTGGGCCAACAACTTACCATCATCTTCTTCCCGATCGACGGAAGGGAGATCGAGCAATACATGCTGGATGCCACATTCTACCAGGTAAGATGCGACCGCATGATGCATATAGGGCGGATTTGAACCTGAATATCGGGTAATCTTCTTAAAATCATCATTGGGAAGGGTACGTAAAATGAGCGCCTCCGCTTCTCCGGGCTTTAAGGCTGCTTTTATTTGTTCCAACAGGATCACGCGGTCGCCGGATTCGGTTTTCTGGGGGTACAAACTTATCAATTTCGCAAAAAAATGATACTTTTGAAGGCATTCGTGCAAAACGAAACGCTCCCGGGAAATGTGTCCGACGCACTCGGTGTGCGTTCCGTTGCCGTGCGGATTGAAACGCACATTGAAAAAATTAACCGGAGCCCCCTTTGCGATACTGCCAACAAAATCGTCGGCAACAAAGGGCTCGTAGGAAACAGGCGGCGCCCAAAAACAATTGACCTGTTCGGGGATCTCGCGCAGCGGAATGGATAGGTCCCAACCAGCCTGTGCATCAAATTGATATTGCTCGTTTTGAAATTTAAAAGAAAACATTCTTTTTAAAATTTAACTGGTGTCTATGGATGGCAAATATACTTTACGCCGCCAGATTTTGTGCATAACGATCTTTATAAATCATTATAAATCAGCGAAATCTATCCTGAGTTATCCACAAAATCCGGCGAATCATGGTATACCTTTAAGCAAATCCAGATTGCAGGATGGACTCGGGAACAGATATAGCCTGCATGCATAAAGGTAAGAAAATGTCATTGAGGTGCACCGCTTGAATGTTTATGCCCAGGCAAAATGAGAAGTCTTTCAAACCAGCAGATAGGGGGCATTTGATAAGGTGAATGCTCTTAAAGGAGGACAATATTGTTTTTTTAAAAGCCCATGTAAACAAAGAAATTACCTTATTTTCCTCCCTTGCATTTGCACGCCACCTGCAAGGCCGCAATCATGGTCATCTAGCGCGTAAATTGAGGCTTTACATTCCCGGTACACCTGTTTTTAAACCCGTGAAATTCAGTTCGTCTGCCATGTAGGCTACTTTTGTCCTGTGTTTACTGCCATTCTGTCAAAAAAAGCCGCCAACAGGTAAGTTGGAATAAAATATGACACGATTTCAATGCACGTAAAGACTATCTTTGCAACTTTGAATTGGTGTTGGATCAAAAACATGCCGCTTGGCCCGGTTTTGCCCCGACCGCTCTAACCTGAATCGATATGTTCGGCTTTTTAAAAAAAATAATTGGCACCAAGCAAGATCGCGACCTGGCTAAATATCAGGCAATGGTGGCAGAAACCCTGCAACATTTTGAGTCCTACCAAAACCTGAGCCATGATGCGCTGCGCGCCAAAACTCTGGAATTTAGGGAACGCATTACCGCCTATTTGTCTGATATTGATGCAGAAATAGCTAAAATTAATCAGGAAGCCCTTGAAATGGAAGACTTTAATGAAAAAGATCTGCTGTTCAAGGAGTTGGATGAATTGAAGAAAAACCGCGATAAGTCGCTTGAAGAAATTTTGATCGATATTTTGCCCGAGGCATTTGCTGTGGTAAAAGAAGCCAGTCGTCGATTTGCACAAAATGAAACCCTGGAGCTCACGGCGACCGATCACGACCGGGCCTTGGCTGCTCAGAAAGGCAAAACCTACATCGAAATTCAGGGGGATAAAGCCATCTGGAAAAACCGGTGGCAGGCAGCTGGCGGCGATATTGTGTGGAACATGGTGCATTACGATGTACAGCTCATTGGCGGTATGGTGTTGCATGACGGTAAAATAGCCGAAATGGCCACTGGCGAGGGTAAAACCCTGGTTGCAACCCTGCCGGCCTATCTCAATGGCGTAGCAGGGCAGGGCGTACACATAGTAACCGTAAACGATTACCTCGCCCGACGCGACCAGGAATGGGTTGGCCCTGTTTATGAATTTTTGATGCTTACGGTTGATTGCATCGACAAATATCAACCGCATTCGCCGGAGCGCAAAAATGCCTATTTGTGCGACATCACATTTGGAACCAACTCGGAGTTTGGCTTTGATTATTTGCGTGACAACATGGTGACTTCCAGCGATGAGCTGGTGCAACGCAAGCATCATTTTGCCATTGTCGACGAGGTTGACTCGGTATTGATCGATGATGCGCGAACCCCTCTGATTATTTCAGGCCCGGTAACCCAAGGTGCTGAAGATCAGGAATATAAGGATCTTAACCCGAATGTAAAGCGTTTATTTGAGGCCCAAACAAAACTCGCCTCCACGTATCTGGCAGAAGCGCGCAAGTTATTTGCCGAAGGCAAACTTGGTACTGAAGAAGGCGGCGCTGGTATGGCCTTGTTGCGCACGCATCGCGCTTTACCGAAATATCGTCCCCTTATCAAATTTTTGAGTGAGGAAGGGGTAAAGGTTCTGCTACAGAAAACCGAAAACCTGTATATGCAGGAAAACAACAAAAGGATGCCAGAAGTAGACCGGCCATTGTTGTTTTATATTGATGAAAAAAACCGCAATGTTGAACTCACTGAGAAAGGGGTAGAGTTCCTTTCCAAGTTCAATAACGATCCGCACTTCTTCATTATGCCGGATATTGCCTCCGAATTGGTTGCCATAGACCGCGATGAAGCACTTTCTCCCGCAGAAAAAGCCGAGAAGAAAGAAATACTTTCTCAGGACTTTGGGGTGAAAAGCCGCCGTGTGCACGCAGTACAACAACTGTTGAAGGCCTACACCCTGTTCGACCGCGACAATGAGTACATTGTTACACAGGAAGGGGAAGTAAAAATTGTAGATGAAC
>JAGWYI010000205.1 GCA_018969455.1 Bacteroidota bacterium
CCAACAAAAGATTAAAGACCACCCCAATGGACGCGCCATTTGGCTCGATGCTTCCAAACCCAACGACCGCAGGGAAATCATCAACCGACACGATGTGGTGGTTTCCTTGCTGCCCCCGCAAATGCACCTCGAAGTTGCACAGGATTGCATCGTACTCGGAAAACACATGGTCACAGCCAGCTATGTTTCCAAACAAGTGTTCCGACTCGGAGATGAAGCCCGTACCCGCTCGCTGGTGTTTATGAACGAACTGGGCCTCGACCCCGGCATCGACCACATGAGCTCCATGCAACGCATTCATAAAATTCAGGCAGCTGGCGGCAACATTACTGCATTCTATTCCTATACTGGCGGACTGGTTGCCCCGGAAAGCGACGACAATCCATGGCATTACAAATTCAGCTGGAACCCGCGCAATGTGGTGCTTGCCGGACAAGGAACTGCGCAATTTCTGGAAGACGGAAAATTAAAGTACATCCCATATCGACGCCTTTTCCGCCAATACCGCATGATCGATATCCCCGATATGGGACAATGGGAGGTTTATGCCAACCGCGACTCTTTGATGTATAAAGACGCCTATGGCCTGCAAAACATCAAAACCCTTTTCCGCGGAACCATTCGTCACGTCGGATTCTGCGATGCCTGGAATGCGCTCGTCCGCATAGGGCTCACAGACGCCACATTCCCTATTGTCGATTCCGACAAACTTACCTACCACGACCTCATGGAGGCCTTTCTTGGCATCAGCCAACACACCGGCTCGGTGAAAGACCGCATCGCCAAAATGATCGAAACCGAGCCCAACAGCCAAATCATGCAAAAACTGGATTGGCTGGGATTGTTTAGCAAGAAAAAAATCAAGGTGGCCAACGCTACACCCAGCCTGATTCTGGAAAAGTTGCTGCTGGAAAAATGGGCCCTCCAACCCCAGGATCGTGACATGGTGATTATGCAGCACGTGTTTGAATATGAACTTCAAAAAAAGAAGCGAAAACTGACTTCCACCCTGGTTATGAAAGGGCAAAACGGCACCGAAACCGCCATGTCGACCCTCGTCGGGCTGCCATTGGGTATTTTTGTCAAATTGCTGATTCAGGGAAAAATTTCAACCACCGGCGTTTCCATTCCAACCATGCCAGAAGTGTACGAACCCATCATGGCCGAATTAGCCGATTATGGCGTTCAGTTTATCGAACAGGAATCCAGCTAGGGCCATCCCTGTGTTGCCCGCCCGAACAGCCTATACGGGAAGGGCCATTACGATCCCCGAAACCACAAGCGTGATGCCGGCAATAAGCCCCGCATAATGCTCCAACGCATGCCAGTCAAACCTTTGCAAACCCCGCAAGGCAAGCCATACCCATAGCAGCATCCCAACTATGGTCACAAGGGCATACATCAAACCCAGCAACAATACAACATGCCATCCATACTGGCCTGCCGCCAAAAAGTACCCCTCTATCTCGAAACAAGGCGATAAAAACATCGCTACCGCCAAAGAAAACACCACGCCCCAGCGCGGATTCTGCCGATGCAAATGAAAATGATGGTGAAAATAATGCTGGTAAATATAAAAAATGCCCAAACCAATTAAAATACAAGGCGCTATCCAGGTAAAATAAACCGATGTGTACACCGAAAGCGCGTGCCCAAGCCAGGCCAACAAAAATCCGGCCAGCAAGGTGCTGAACACATGCGCCAGACCCGCCCAAAAGGTCACCCACATCACCTCTAGGGCCGACCACCCTTCCCGTCGTCCAACCGCCAAAACCGGCAGCCAATGGCTGGGTATGAGCGCATGAAACACACTCAACACCAAACTTCCTATAAAAATTGAATCCATAAATCAACTTAATGTGAGACGCCGCTCCCCTTTATACCATTTTTTCAACCTCGTAAATCGAGTTGATTTTCCCGGCAAAAAGGCAATAAAAATCGGGATTTTCCCGCAATTTCGAAATCTCCGTCGGCCTTCCATCGTCGATATGGTTGGCTTTCAACTTTGATTTGATGGTAAAATAGGAAAAAAGATGCTCAAAGTGCACCGATTCACTGAAATATTGGCCCATCTGCCGAATCATTTTGTAGGCATTGCTTGTAGGCCTGCGGGCGCATGTGCTGCATATTCCCGGTGCGTCGGGCTTGCAGGCAGGATCTGACGCTGTTTGACAATCAAACCGTGGCAAGTTATCGTAGGAAATTTTGTGATGGGTATATGCCACGGATGACAAAGACAATAAGCCGCTTTTGCCGTAAGGCATAATCGACCCAAACGGACCATCCATGACTGTTAGTCCTTTATTGGCAAATTCCGCACTGTTCACAAAAGCAATTTCGGATATTTCATGGGTTAAATCCAGGTCTGCCGCGCCAAAAATCCGATTCACCGCCGTACTCGCAGCGTAGGTGGCATTCAATACCACATCGGCTTGCAATTCCTGGCCGTTTTGCAGCAACATCAACCAGTTGCGGCCATCAGCCCGGGCGCTCCGCACCTGATTTTGGGTAAATACGCGGATGCCGGCATGCCCCTCCACCCGGCTTCGATAGTACATACCCAGCAAAACCGGATCAAAACTGGCTTCTTCGGTGGCGAAAAGCGCTTCCAGGCGTTTGAAATTAAACAAAGGGTGCTCGGATACCAAACGACAGGGTATTTTCAAATAGGCGCAGAACCGTTCAAACTGACGGGCGTCGGTGAAGGAGCCATAACGGTCAAGCGCATAATATTTTTCAAAATGCGCATGCACAAATGCCTGGTGTTCCCGGGTAAAGCGGGCCTTATGCGCATCGCTCAAGGCCGCCGTGGCAATGCTGCGGGGATAATGATAGCCGCTGTGCAAACGCGCCTGGTTGACAATAGATGCCTTTTGAAACAAGCGCGCTTCTTTCTCAACCAGGGCAACCCGGGCGCCTTTGCCCGCCAGGTACAAGGCGGCGTAGCAACCAAATATGCCGCCGCCTATCACCACAAAATGAAACGCCTCGGTTTTAATATTGCAATTAATTTTAGATCCTAGATGGTGCAGCAAAGTTAGCAGCACCGAATTAAAAAACAATCCGGGTGCGCAACAATACGCGTTGCACACCCGGATAATTGAATAAATTTCCATTCGGAGGTTTTAAAACCGTTTCTCAGGCAATCACCAGGGCAATGGGCACTGCTGCCAAAGCCCGGCTAACCGGGCAACCTGCCTTGGCTGCTTCCGCCAATTCCTGCAGTTTTTCCGCAGCAATTCCCGGTACATCCGCATGCAAGTGCAAGGTAATTTGCTTGAACGACCAGCCGCCCTCTCCGCTTTCCATGTCAATTTCTGCTTTTACCTCCAACGACGCTGGCGGGAAGCCCGCACCCGTGAGTTGAAAACTCAATGCCATTGCATAGCAGCCGGCATGCGCAGCAGCAATCAATTCTTCCGGATTGGTGCCTGCTGTTCCATCTTCGTTCTGAAAACGGGCTTTGAAGGAATAGGGCGTATCCTGAAATACGCCAGAGGGGCCATTGAGTTTGCCGACGCCCTCGGCGCCGGTGCCTTGCCAAACGGCAGATGCCGTGCGTTTGAAATGAGCCATGTTGGTCGTTTTTTATGGTATGGTATAATGTTGAAATCGATATTCTTTCAGCCGCACCTGTTTGCCCCGCTTGGTTGTAACCGAATCGGTATATTCCAGCTCAACTCCATCCAGGTTTTCCAATTCCGGCCGCTTGTGCGGGGTTATAAGCACCAAAACAGGCGCCGCAGAAAATAGTTGCCAGCACAAACCATATAAATCTCTGGGTTCACACAAATGCAAGGCAAAAGAACTGATAATCAGGCTGAACTGCTCGGGCAAACCGCGTTTGATTACATCCTCAAACGACAGTGGCCAACAATGCTGACCGGTATTTCGGGTATACAAAGCATGGGTATACGGATCGGCGCCTGCTACATTCGAGCAACCCGTTTCCTGAAGCGCCTGCGTCACTTCCCCGCCCCCTGCCGAAAAATCGAGCACCCTGGAACAATCCCAACGATGCATGTTTTTTTGGATCAAGGCTCTAATTTCGGGAAAATGCGGGTTTTCATACGCATCAGAAAAGCGCTGGTAATACCCTTCCGCACCATATGTTTCGTACAAACCCCGAATGTGTTTCATGCCTGCACGCAACTAATGCCCGGTTCGCTGGTTGTAGGCCCGTTCCAAACTGTCTACCAAACGTTCATACGCCGGATCAGCAAGGGGGTTGACATAACCCGGCGTTTTGTTTTTACCCAATATTTTGAGTTTAACCGTATTGTACCGCTTCGGATTGAGGCGCAAATCCTGCATCAGCAAATGCAATTGGCGGCTGCTGCGCACCAGGTTGTCGTAAAGTCCGGGGTCGGCGAGCAATTTGCCGGCGCTCCCTTCTCCATTCGACAATTTGGAAGCCAGTACATCCACCTTTTGAATGGTTTGGGTGGTGCTTTGAAGCGCACCGCGCAAAGAGGTAAGGGAAGAGGTGATGGAATCGATGGCCTGGGCCGCTTTTTGGCTTGTTTTATCCAGTCCCGCCTGTTTCAGCTGGGCGCTCACCGCAGAAAGATTGGCCAGGGTATTGCTGATATCCTGGCTGTTGGCATTCAACATCCGGGTAAGTTGCGCGGCATTGTCTACCGTTGCAGCGATGCCTTTGGTGCTTTTTTCAAGCAAAACGGATACTTGCGCTGTTACGACTTCAATGTTTTTCAGCGATTTTTCCAGCGCAACAATGGATCGTCCGGCGCCGCGCGGATCATTCGGATCGGCGATGGAATCCCAAATATTTGTGAGTCCGACCTGGAGGCGATCGGTGTATGCATCAATTTGGGAGGGGTCGCCAATCACGGTTTGGAGGAAACTTTTGGAGTCGCCCTTCAGGAAATCGCCGCTTACGGCGCAATCGCCTTCGCATGGATGCGGGATGACGAGTTCGATGCCTTTTCCGCCCATCAAACTCAGGCCGATGATGGTGGCAACCGCATCCTTCGGAATATCAACATCCTGGTCGATGTTTAAAACCGCCACAATGGTTTTGTCGTCGGTTTTGTCGACGTACAAACTTTTAACCATACCCACCTGAAAACCTTTGATGTATACCGGGCTGGAGGCACGCAATTGGTCGACAAAATCATATTTCACGTAAAACACCCGGGAAGGCGTCAAAATGTTGATTCCCTTCAAAAATTTGAACCCCCAAATAGCCAATGCCAGTGCTGCAATGGCCAGGAGTGCAATTTTCATTTCATTGTTTAGTTTAAACATAATATGGTGTAAGAATGATCAGAATGTCCCGCTTAAAGTCATTTCGAACTTGAAACGGGTACGATGGCAGCAGTTTTGAACCCCAAATTTTTTACTTCCAGCAACATTTTATCCGCTTCCGGCTTGGTGGCAAACTGGCCGGTATAATAATGGTACTTCCCTTCTTTGAGCACCTCGCGCACATCTCCGATCAAACTCAACTGGCCTGCATTCGGATCGAGGCGTTTGGGCCAACTCATCAACAGGATTTCAAACCCGTTTTTTGTTGACGTATGCCCCGTGGGTGCATGGGTAGAGGCGGGTTGTTTGGGGTTGCCGGCCGCTAAGGTACGAACCTGTGTGGTATTGCCGCTGTGTTGGGTGTTTTGTGATACCAATTTTGCCCCGCCGCCGCCTTCCATTTTTTCCTTGTATGCCTCAAAAGCCTGAAAAATGGCCAAGGCCATGGCATCCTGACCGGCCTCGGAACCAAGGAAAGCATCCTCCAGGCGATTGGTCAGGTATCCCGTTTCCACCAGTACTGCAGGCATCGCAGTTTCACGCAATACCAAAAATCCGGCTTGTTTCACACCTTTATCTTCCCGCTCGGCAACTTCTGCAGCATATTTTTGTACCTCGCTGGCAAACAAAATACTTTGTTCCAGGTAAGCACTCTGCCATACGCTGCTTAATATATGCGCTTCCGGACTGTTGGGATCATACCCCCCATAATTTTTCAGGTAATTGTCTTCCAGCGAAATCACGGCATTTTCACGCTTGGCCACTTCCAGGTTGTGCGCAGCCCGATGCATGCCCAGTACATAAGTTTCGGCGCCGCTTACCTTGCTGGAGGGAATGGAATTGCAGTGTACACTAATAAATAAATCGGCGTTGTTGCGGTTGGCAATGGCAGCCCGCTCATTCAACTCCACAAAAACATCCGAATCCCGGGTATAAATGACCTCAACGGCCGGGTAATTTTGTTGAATCAAGGCGCCCAGACGCAGCACAATGGCCAGGGCATTGTCCTTTTCCCGCGAGCTGGCGCCTGCACACCCGGGGTCTTTTCCGCCATGGCCGGCATCCAGAACGACTTTTTTAATTTTGTAAACGCCGGGGTTTGTACTTTTGCGCCGCAACTGAACGCTGCGCATGGGCTCGGCATGGACGCAAGACCAACTTGGCCCAATGTTAAAGTTTTGCAAAACAAGCCACGTCCACATCAGGAACAGCGTTCGTAGCGCAGGATTTGATTTCATAAACCGATTTTAGTCGCTGTTTTTGGGGTGCTTTCTGCTGCATTGATTCATCCAACTGACTGTCAGGGCAAAATAAACGCATCTTTTGACATTATTCACAGGGCCCAGGTGTGAGCCCTTACAAGAACTAGATCCGTGCTCGAAAAATTGTCGCGCAAATATCGACTTTTATTCTTAATTTTTGGCTTTCTGTCAGGGTATTCTACCTTGCATGCCCAGGTGCAAACCCTGGAAACCCAGGATACCAACACCGTCAGGGTAGACACCTTGCCGAATGGCCGACCTGTTATTCGCATCAGCAACGATGGGATAGACGAGGTGGTAGAATACGGCGCCCGCGATTCCATGTGGTTCGATGTTCTGCGCAAACAAGTACACCTGTATGGCAATGCCAAAGTTTCTTACGGCCGCCTCAACATCAGCGCCGGATACATCCTGCTGGATTATGCCAAAAATGAAATAAGCGCAGAACAGTTCCCCGACAGCCTCGGAAAATTGCAGGGGACGCCCAAATTCAAAGACAACATTCAAGACGTTTCCGCTCAAAAACTTCGCTACAATTTTAAGACCAAAAAGGGCGTAATCTATGAAGCGCGTACCCAACAGGATGATTTATACGTAATTGGCGATCGCGCCAAAATCATAGGATCTACCGATAAAGACACCACCAACCAACGCGCCAAAACCACCATTTACAACGCAGATGCCATCATCACCACCTGCGACGCACCACACCCGCATTTTGGCATTCACACCCAAAAACTCAAAGTAATACCCGATAAATTGGTGGTTACAGGTTTGTCTAATGTGGAAATTATGGGAATCCCTACCCCCCTGGTGCTG